>JALHHV010000408.1 GCA_022837365.1 Desulfovibrio sp.
CCGTAGATGATGCCCGCCATGCCGAAGGTCTTCAGCCCGCCCAGGATGGACAGGAAGATGTAGAACACCGAGGTGCCGGAACTGCCGCGCATGAAGTACGGCCGCAGGATGGAGTCTGCCCCGGCCACCACCAGCGAGCACCACAGCGCCAGGAACAC
Source organism: Desulfovibrio sp. (assembly GCA_022837365.1). GTDB lineage: Bacteria > Desulfobacterota > Desulfovibrionia > Desulfovibrionales > Desulfovibrionaceae > Cupidesulfovibrio. The sequence goes on from JALHHV010000408.1 coordinate 159, forward strand.
CGCGCCCTTCCACTGGCCCATCAGCAGCAGATAGATGGAGGCAGGCCCCCACACCAGGCCCGTGCCTATCACCGGCACCAGCGAGGCGAAGCCCATCACCGTGCCCCAGAACAGGCCGGGCATGCCCACGATGGCCATGCCGACGCCGCCCAGCACGCCCTGCACCACGGCCACCAGCAGCCCGCCCACCAGCACGGCTCGGGCCACGCGGCGCAGGCTCTGGATGATCATGTCCTCCTGCTCCTCGCGCAGGGGGCACAGGTACTTGACCCCTTCCACCATGCGCCTGCCGTCCTTGAGCATGAAGAACATCACCAGAAGCAGCAGCAGGAAGTGCAGGAAAAACAGCATGGTGTTGCCCAGCACGTACGAGCCCCACTGGATCAGCGTCTGCCCCGCCGTGCGTGAAAGCTGCAACAGGCTGGTCTGGAAGTCGATGTGGCTCAGGTCGATGAACGGCAGGTTCACCCGCACCCACGCCAGCCACGGTTCCAGGTTTGATTCCGACAGCAACGCCGCCGGGCCGCCGCCGCTCAGCCACTTGTTGATGGCCGTCACCGTCTGCATGCCCTGGGGAATCAGCAGGGCCACGAACACGCACACCGGAATGACGATGCACACCACCAGCCCTGTCAGCACCAGCAGCGCCGAAAAGATGGAGCTGCCGCGCACCAGCGGCTTGCAGCGCAGGTACAGCGGGTAGCAGATGGCCGAGAACACCGCCCCCAGGATGAGGGTGTGCAGGAAGGATTCCACCAGTTGATAGGCCAGCCACAAGGCCAGCACCAGCAGCAGGAAGAGGAAGTACGAGAACAGGTTGCGCGAGGCGATGACTCGGCTGCCCTTGCCCGGGGTGGTGTTCATGGATGCGTGCCCGTTGGTGGGTGATGCTGCTGTGGGTTTGGACAGGAAGATGGAGAGCGCGCACGGCCGTGGCCTGCCCCCCGGCTGGCCCGGACCGGGGTCCTACATGGCTCCGGCGGGCTTGCCGGCCAGCCCGCAATACCCTTCGTCGCCCTCGGCGTTGCGCTGGGGATGCTTGTAGCGCCACATCATGCACTGGGCGCCGACGCAGAAACGCATCTTGTCGTCGCTGGTCTTCAGGAAGGGACAGTAGCGGAACTTGGCCTCGTTCTGCGGCATGATCATGGCAGCCTCCCCTGCGGGCACGGCCTGCCTGCGGCCCTGCCCGGCCTGCCCGCACGGCGGGCGGTTGCGGCGCGTACTCCGCTCGAACCGGATCGCGCCATGCCCGATGATACGCAAGACAGGTGCGGAATGCATCCGTTTTCGTGCGCCCCCCTGTGGAAAGCGCGGGGCCTGCCGATAGGACGGATACGGGGTGCCGCATCCCCCGGAAAGGAGGTGCGCCATGCGGATAGACCAGTTCACCGGTGGCGCGGAGGGCATCCTGAACGTGCTGGAGCAGACCCGCCTGATGCAACAGGACGGGCAACAACTCGCGGCCGCGCAGGCAGAGGCCCTTCCCCGGCAGGAACGCCGGGACGCCGGACAGACGCAGACCGAGTCCTCCGTGGCCGTGCGCGGCCTTGGAGAGCACGTGGACGTCACCGTCTGACGCGCGGGCGTCAATGGGCACCGGGGTGCGCCGTGGCGGAACGTTTCCGTGGCGGCGCACCCGACCTTTTGCGGGGAGACGGCAAGACCGCGGCGGGCGCGGATGCCCAGGTGGTGTCACACGAGCAGGAATTTTGTT
>JALHHV010000409.1 GCA_022837365.1 Desulfovibrio sp.
GGGCGCATGGGGTTGGACTTGAACTCGGGGTGGAACTGGCAGCCCAGGAACCACGGATGGTCGGGCAACTCCACGATTTCCACCAGTTCGCCGTCGGGCGAAAGGCCGCTGAACACCAGGCCCTTTTCGGCCATGGCCTCGAAGTACGCCTTGTTGAATTCGAAGCGGTGACGGTGGCGTTCGTCCACGCGCTCGGCGCCGTAGGCGTCCCACGCTTTGGTGCCGGGCACCACCACGCAGGGGTACGCGCCCAGGCGCAACGTGCCGCCCTTGTCGCTGGAGGCGTCGCGGCGTTCCACCGCGCCCTTGCGGAAGTCGTACCACTCGGTCATCAGGTAGATGACCTTGTTGTCGGTAAGCTCGTTGAATTCTTCGGAGTTGGCGTCGGCCAGGCCCAGCACGTCGCGGGCGTATTCGATGACCGCGCACTGCATGCCGAGGCAGATGCCGAAGAAGGGAATCTTGTGCTCGCGGGCGTAGCGGATGGAGCGGATCTTGCCTTCCACCCCGCGATGCCCGAAGCCGCCCGGCACCAGGATGCCGTCGCACCCGGCCAGCTTTTCGGCCACGTTGGCCTCGGTGATCTCTTCCGAGTTCACGTAGCGCAGGTCCACCTTGACCTTGTTGGCCACGCCGCCGTGGATCAGCGCCTCGTGCAGGCTCTTGTACGCTTCCTTGAGGTCCACGTACTTGCCCACGATGGCGATGGTCACCTGCCCTTCCGGATGCGAGCAGGTGTGGATCAGCGTTTCCCACGGCTCCAGGTTGGGGTTCTTGGCGGGCAGGCGCAGCATGATGGCGATCTTCTGGTCGAAGCCTTCCTCGTAGAAGCGCAGGGGCACTTCATAGATGTTGTCCACGTCCACCGACGAGAACACGGCGTCCTGGTCCACGTTGCAGAACAGGGCGATCTTGCGCTTGAGGTCGACGCTGATGGCCTTCTCGCAGCGGCACAGGATGATGTCCGGCTGGATGCCGATGGAGCGCAGCTCCTTGACGCTGTGCTGGGTGGGCTTGGTCTTGTGCTCGCCCGCGGCCTTCAGGTAGGGCACCAGCGTCAGGTGGATGTACAGGCAGTGGTCGCGGCCGAGGTCGCCGCGCAGCTGGCGGATGGCTTCCAGGAAGGGCAAGCCTTCGATGTCGCCCACGGTGCCGCCGATTTCGATCAGCGCCACGTCCGGGTCGTCGTCGGCCAGGCCGAGGATGGCGTTCTTGATCTCGTCGGTCACGTGCGGGATGACCTGCACGGTGCCGCCCAGGTAGTCGCCCCGGCGCTCCTTGTTGATGACGCGGTGGTAGATGGAGCCCGAGGTGTAGTTGTTCTTCTGCGACATGGGCTCGCCGAGGTAGCGCTCGTAGTGCCCGAGGTCGAGGTCGGTCTCCGCGCCGTCATCGGTGACGTACACTTCGCCGTGCTGGAACGGGTTCATCGTGCCGGGGTCGACGTTGATGTAGGGGTCGAGCTTCTGGATGGTTACCTTGAGCCCACGGGCCTTCAGCAGCGCTCCGATGGAGGCGGCGGCCAGCCCCTTGCCGAGCGAGGACAGCACGCCCCCGGTGATGAATATGAACTTGGTCTTCATGAAACTCCTGCCTGAGTGACTGGTTGCTCTCGCTCGCGGGGCGCGGTCCTTGCCGCACGCCCGTTACAGCGCTCGCCCTTCGGTTGCCGCGATACGCAAAAAAACGCCATCAGGACCGTATGCCACATTTCCGGCATGAAGGTCAGCCGTTGACGTGATGCACCACTGGAACGTAATGTCGACGGTCCCGGCTATCCCCTGCGCACGGCAGCATTCCGGAGACGGCAAGACAGCGGAAACGGTTCGGGCCCGGCCCCCGTTTCCGCCGCGTCGTTCATGTCCCCGGAAACCACGGGGCATGCCGCCGGACAATCGGACGGCGCAGCGCTGACGAGTAGCTAGTCGAGGCACATCCCCCTGTCAAGGCAGTCAGGACAGTCAAGAAAACCATCGAGGAGCAGCGCATGGCGCAGGTGAACACGCTGGTCATCACCGGCTACGGCACGAACTCGCACGAGGAATCGGCCCACGCGGCCCGCCTTGCCGGGGCCGACCGGGCGGACGTGGTGCATTTCGCCGACATCGTGGCCCGCAGGACCAGAATAGAGGACTACAACTTCATCGTCTTTCCCGGCGGCTTTCTGGACGGGGACGACCTTGGCGCGGCCCACGCCGCCGCGCAGCGCTGGCTGCACCTTTCCGACGCCGACGGGCAGGCCCTGCTGGACCGGCTGAAGGAATTCGTGGGCCGGGGCGGCCTGGCCATCGGCATCTGCAACGGCTTCCAGCTGCTGGTGAAGCTGGGCCTCTTGCCCGCGCTGGACGGCAGGTACTTCGAGCGGCAGGTGTCGCTGGGCCACAACGATTCGGCCCGCTACGAGGACCGCTGGGTGACCCTGAAGGTGAATCCCCACAGCCCCTGCGTGTTCACCAAGGGCATCGACACGCTGTACGTGCCGGTGCGCCACGGCGAGGGCAAGCTGGTGCCGTTGGACGACGAGGTGATGCGCCGCCTGGTGGCCGAAAACCTGGTCACCCTGCAATACGCCCACCCGGAAACCGGCGAGGCGACCATGGAATACCCGTGGAACCCCAACGGCTCGCCGCTGGGCATCGCCGGGCTGACCGACCCTTCCGGGCGCATCCTGGGCCTGATGCCCCACCCCGAGGCGTTCAACCACCCCACCAACCATCCGGGCTGGACGAGGGGCGAACCGGCGACGCTGGGCACGGTGCTGTTCGAGAACGCGGTGCGCCACCTGCGCGGGCAGTAGCCCGCCCCCCGCAAACTATATCCGCATGCCACACGGGAAGGGAATGCACGCATCCCCTTCCCGTGTTTCGTTTTGCGCGCCGGGCATCTTTTCAAGCAGGGACCGGGGCGGTATAGGCGGATGAGACGGGGCGCGCATGCGAGCCCCAGGCGCAATCCCGCGTCGCAACATCCCTTTCAGGAGGCGTACGCCATGATCCCCTGCCATGTCTGCGGCGCGGATGCCTCCACCGGCTGGGCGCTCGGCTTCGTGCCCTCGCCGGACAACCTGAAGATGGGCCTGTGCCGCGCCCACGACACTCCGGACAACCGCAAGCTGGTCAAGACGGCATGGCGCGCCCGGCTGGACATCGCCTTCATCGACGGGGGCACCGTGACCCAGGACTGCCTGGAATGCATCGCCACCCCGCAGGGCACCCTGCACGTGCTGCTGCCCGACGGCACGCTGCGCTTCTTTCCCCTGCCCCAGATCCGCCGCTACGACCTGCGTCCCGTGCCTGCCCCGGCGGCGGAAAAGGCGTAGCCTGCCGCGCGCGCACCCTGCCCATCCTTCCCATCCTACCCGTCCTGCACATCCTACCCAGTTGGGCCGTTCCGTACCGCCATCTCCCCGGTTTTCTCCCCAGCCGCTTCGTGTCCGGGTTGACAGTCCCGGCTCGTGGATGCATATGCAAGCGCTTGCAGACGCCCGGCCCGCGCGGCCACGCAACCGACAACCACGGAGACGCCCATGTACGCCGACGCCGCCACCGAAGCCGCCGTGAACACCTTCATCGCCCAGTGGGCCGCCGGGGAAGACGCCGCCGGCGTGCTGCCCGTGTTCCTGGCCCTGCGCGACCACCTGCACACCCACGAAGGCGCGGTGGTGGAATTCGTCAGCCGGCCCGGCGTCAGCCATTCGCTGCGCGGCACGTTTCCGGGCTGGGCCGCCCGCCCGCTGGCCGTGTTGGTGGACGTGGTGGACGACGACCCGGCCGCGCGCTGGCTGTCGGTGTGCTTCCACGACGACTCCCTGACCGACCCGGAAGAGCGCGGCGACTGGATTCCCACCGGCCTCAACGGTAACGACGCCCGCTGCTTCAATGTGGAGGATGGCGACGAAGAGTTCATGCATTACGTGAAGGAACGCATTTCCGAAGCCTTCGCCCACTGCCACGCCAACGCGTAACCTGCCAACACGCCGGACTTTCCGAAAAACGCACGTCCCCCGCTCGCAACCGCGAACGGGGGACGTTTTCGTTGTGTCGTTCCGGCCC
>JALHHV010000410.1 GCA_022837365.1 Desulfovibrio sp.
CACGTCGGCCACCAGCGGGTCGATGCCGCGCCAGGCGGGGTCGCGCTCCGAGGCCAGGGCGTACAGCCGCTGCATCAGGGTGTCGTGTTCGCCCGCGTCGGCCAGGCGCAGGTCGCACAGGGCCACCAGCGGCGGGGTGGCCACGGCGGGGTCGGCCAAGGCCAGCAGCCGGTTGCGCAGGTCGCCCACGGCGGGCATGCGGATGTAGCGCCGCAGCACGGCTGTGCTGCCCCCGGAATCGAACGGGGTGACCAGGTGCACGGAATTGTGCGTATGAGGCGTCAGGGCGTGGCAGAGCGCCTTCAGCGCCGTGCCGCCGGTGAAGAAGACGATGCGCGGGCCACCGCCCGCTGCCGCCGCGTGGCGACTAGTCGTCATCCCCGTCACTGCCATCGGGGTCACCGCCATCGGGGTCGCCGCCATCGCCGAATCCGGCGTCGTCACCCGCTTCGTCGGGCCGCCTGGGGAACTTCACCTTCACGCGGGCGCGCAGCCTGTCGCCGGTGCGCTTCAGCGAAATGCCGATGCTTTCGTAGCCGTCGATCTCTATGGACCGGCCTTCCAGGCTGATGACGCCGGTGGCCATCTGCTCGCCGATGCGGCGCACCAGGGCGGGGGCTTCTCCACGGCGCCGCGGATGGTTGGGATGGGGCCGCCGACCGCATCCGGCGGGCGGCGGGGCGTGCAGTTTACCGCAGCCGCCCGAGAATGCAAAGCGGGGCCGCCGTGTGGTGGCCCCGCCCGGATTGCCGACATGACAGTGCGGCATCGCGCGGCGTTGCCCTGCGCGCTAGCCGCACGCGCCGCCGGAATTGATCTGGAAACTGTGCTTGATGTTCAGCCCTTCCACGATGAACATCACCGTCTCGCCCACGTTGGTGGACAGGTCGCCCACCCGTTCCAGGCTGCGCGAAACCAGGATGGTGTGCACCGAGCGCTCCACGGCCGGGCTTTCGCGGCCCATGTAGTCCATGAGTTCGCGCAGCACCTGCACGTCCAGCTGGTTGCAGCGCTTGTCCAGCAGGCGCAGTTCGCGGGCCAGCGCGGCGTCGCTTTCGCGGAAGGACATCACCGCCTTGCGGAACATGTCCACGGCGTGGGTGCCCAGTTCGTTCAGGCTGGGCATTTCCGGCAGCGGCGGCCGGGACGCCAGGAACATGGCCGCCTCGGCGATGTTCACGGCCTCGTCGCCCACCCGTTCCAGGTACATGCTGGCCCGCATGATGGCCACGATGATGCGCAGGTCCACGGCCATGGGCTGGTCCAGCGCCAGCAGCCGGAAGCTGAGTTCGTCGATCTCGCACTCTATGGTGTTGATCAGCTTGTCGCCCGCGATGACCGAGCGCGCGGCGTCGGCGTCGCGGTGCTGCAAGGCGCGCACGGCGGTTTCTATGGCCGTCTGCGAATGCGCGGCCATTTCCAGCACCTTCAGGCGAAGCTTCTGCAATTGCTGGTGAAAATGCGTTTCCACAGAATTGCTGGTGAAAATGCGTTTCCACAGAACTCTCCTGGGGGAGTTGTCAAAGCAGGATTTTCGTTCGGCGGCAAGGAGAACAAGCCTGCCATGAGGGAGTGCGGCAGCCGTTAGGCGAGCTTGCGAGCCTTACGGATGGCGACCGCAACGCGTACTCTAGTTGTATTCGACCGATATGGCAGGCGAAGTTCGACCGCTCTGCGCTCGATGTCCGTAGGGCTCGCAAGCTCGCCCAACGGACACGCTTCGCGCCCTTCGGGTCGGTTAGCCCCCGGACGAAAGGACAATTTGAGAACTCCCCCCTACCCGAACCGGCCGGTAATGTAGTCTTCGGTCTGCTTGTTGCGCGGCCGGGTGAACATCATTTCCGTCGCGCCCCACTCCACCAGCTTCCCCATGTAGAAGAAGGCCGTCAGGTCCACGATGATGATGGTGTAGTCCTTCTTCAGGATGTGGATGAGTTCCTCGATCTTCTGGGTGGCGATGGGGTCCAGCGCCGAGGCCGGTTCGTCCATCAGCAGCACCTCCGGCTCCACGGCCAGGGCCCGCGCGATGCACAGCCGCTGCTGCTGGCCGCCGGAAAGGCCCAGCCCCGATTCGTGCAGGCGGTCCTTCACCTCGTCCCACAGGGCGGCGTGGCGCAGGCTCTGTTCCACCTTTTCGGCGATGTATTCCTTGTCGCGCACGCCGTTGACGCGCAGCCCGTAGGCCACGTTCTCGAAGATGGACTTGGGGAAGGGGTTGGGCTTCTGGAACACCATGCCCACGCGGCGGCGCAGTTCCACCACGTCCAGCCGGGGGTCGTGGATGTTCATCCCGTCAAGGAATATCTCGCCGTCCACGCGCGAGATGGGGATGAGGTCGTTCATGCGGTTCAGACACCGCAGGAAGGTGCTCTTGCCGCAGCCCGAAGGCCCGATGAGCGCGGTGACCTGGTTGCGTTCGAACTCCAGGTTGATGTCGTGCAGCGCCTGAAAGTCGCCGTAGTAGAAATTCAGCGACGCCGCGTGCATCTTCACGTTCTTGCTGTCTGGCATGTCTCGTTCCCGGCGGCGCGTGGCGCGCCGCGCGTTGGGGGCATTGGGGCGTTGGGCGAAAGGGGGCCATGCCGCCGCAGGGGGCGGTGTGCCGGTGCCGTGGCGGCGCATGGCCGCCGCGCGGTTCGCGCCCGTGGCGCGGGGCGACGAAACCGGGGGCTACTGTTCCTTGAAGCGGTACCCCACGCCCCGGATGGTTTCGATCATGGCCGCGTAGCCGCCGATCTTCTGGCGCAGCCGGCGCACGTGGGTGTCCACCGTGCGGGCGTACCCCTCGAACTCGTAGCCCCACACCGTGTTCAGCAACTGGTCGCGGGTGCGCACGCGGCCCCGGTTGCGCACCAGTTCCGCCAGCAGGCGGAATTCGGTGGCGGTAAGGGCGGCTTCCTCGCCGTCCACCTCCACCCGGTGCGCGTCCAGGTCCAGGGCCAGGCCGTCGATCTGCCACTGCGAGCGCTGGGGGTTTTCCGCCACGCCCTGCGCGCGCTTGAGCACCGCGCGGATGCGCAGCACCAGTTCGCGCGGGCTGAAGGGCTTGACCACGTAGTCGTCCGCGCCCAGTTCCAGACCCACGATGCGGTCCACTTCCTCGCCGCGCGCGGTGAGCATGATCACCGGCACGTCTTCCGTCTCCGGCAGGCGCTTCAGTTCGCGGCACACGTCAAGGCCGCTCATGCCGGGCAGCATCAGGTCGAGCAGGACCAGCGCGGGCTTCTGCCGCAGCGCGATGTCCAGTCCTTCGCGCCCCGTGGTGGCCGTGCGCACCTCGAACCCGGCGGATTCGAAGGTGAAGGTCAGCAACTGCAGGATGTCCTCGTCGTCTTCCACCACCAGAATGCGCTCTTTCGTCATGTGGTTCTCCTTGGCGCTTTCCTGCCCGAGAAGATGTGCGTCGCCGGTGACGGATGCGTGGTTGCACCGTTACAACGATGTGACATTTTTCCCCGGCACTGCCAAGGCGACAGGAATGGCCGGGATATGCCATGCGGCGCCACCACACGTGACGCGCTTTGGTGACGATGGGAAGGATGAATGCGGGACGAGGCGGGCTAGCGGCCGATAAGCCCCAGCCTGCGCATGCGCAGATGGATCTCGCGGCTCACCCAGGCGTCGGTGGCGGCGTACAGCACCTGCTGGGGGGCCAGTTCGCGGTTGCTCCAGTTGGAACACTGGGCACCCTTGGAGATGCGCACTTCCAGGAAGTTGGCGGCAAGGTTGCGCAGGCCGTGCGTCTCAAGGCCCAGGTCGCGCGCCACCTCGCCCAGGTCCACCACGCCCGCGTCGTTGAAGGCGAACAGCTTTTGCAGGTCGCGGATGTCGTCGCGCACGGCCACGCCGGTCTTGACGATGTCCGCGTCGGACAGCACCGAGGCCAGGGCCTCGCCGAAGGGCAGCCAGTTGAGCTGGAACAGGTAGACCACGTCGCTGCAGGCAAGCTGCACCAGCGACGGCAGGTTGATCTTGCCCTTGCGGAAGGTGGGCCGGGTTTCGGTGTCGAAGCCCAGCACATCCTCGTCGCGCAGACGGTCAATGGCGTCCGCGAGCTCTTCCTCGCTGCGGACGATGCGGATTTCACCCGCATACCGCTCGAGAGGCAGCTCGTTGATCTCGTCCTTGCTGATCTTACGCCGATACCGTTCGGGAATCTTCTTCATCAGGTGGCACTCGAGAAGGCGCGGTCCACGGAGCCGGAGATGCGACGAACCGGCGGCGCGGGATGCTGAAAGGCACGAAGCGCGCGGTGGCTCCGGCGGCGGCATTCATACATGATGGGCCGGATTACGTAAACCCCCGGCGGCCGGTATGCCCGGTTGTGGCGGGTTCGGGCCGGTCACGGCCAAGCGCGCCGCTACATGCGGGCCACGTTCAGGAACACCGCGTGCAGCACGGCCGCCAGCACGGCGAACGCGCGCCACGCCACCGCCGGGGAGACGCCCGGCAGGGTCAGCCGCATGGCCCCGTGGCGGCACGCGCCGATGCAGTCGCGGCACAGGGTGCAGGACAGGGCGGGCCGCCCGGCCTCCAGCCGCCGCGCGTCCAGCGCGTTGTACCGGCACACGGCCAGGCACGCCCCGCAGCGGGTGCAGCCCGGCCCCACGCGCAGCCGCCACGGCGCAATGCGCCCCAGCAGATTGCCCACGGCCCCCATGGGGCAGAAGGCGGTGCAGTGCACCATCATGCCCCGGCGCGAACTCAGCCCCGCCATCACCGCCACCCCGGCCAGCCCGAACAGCCCGGCCGCCGTGGCGGCCACGCCCACGGGCACCCCGGCCCGGCCCATGGCCCATGCGGCGGCAAACACCGTGGCGGCCAGGCACCAGCGCAGCGCCACGGCCCAGCGCGGCAACGGCGCGGGCCCCCCAGGCGTCGTCCCACGCGCCGATGTAGCACAGGTGGCTGCACCACGCGGGCCCCAGCAGCAGCACCGAGACGCCGAACAGCACCAGCATGAACAGGCCCTCGCCCCGGAACAGCGGACCAGCCAGGATCAGCGCGGGCACCGGCAGGTGCAGCGCCCCGGTCATCAGCAGACGGTGCGCGCCCAGCAGCCCCAGGGCCAGTTGCCCGAAGAACACGGCGGAAAACAGCGCCCACAGGCGCGGACGCGCCTTGCGCGCCCGCACGGGGTCCAGCAGCAGCCCGGCCACCCACGCGGCGTACACCCCGGCCAGAACGATCTGGAGCGGCCCGGAGCCGGGCAGGAAGCGGTCGGACAGCAGCAGTACGATGCTGGCAGTACGCTGGCGGGCCAGCCACAGCAGCCCTGCGGCCAGCAGGAAGGCCACGGCCCGGGGCCACGCGGTGTCCGTGCCGAGATGATGGCGCTGGCGCCCCGCCTCGCCCGCCAGCCGCCACCAGGCGGCCATGGCCAGGCCGGTGACCGCCGCCATGATGGCCGCAAGGCGCAGCCAGTCCATGCCGAAGGCCATGCGGAAACGCACCAGATCCACGCCCGTGGATGCCCAGAACAGCCCGCCGCCGAACAGCGCCGCCATGGCCACCAGCCGCGCCCAGGCCAGGCTGGTGCAGGACAGGCCCGCCATCACGCCCCAGGCCGCCGCCATGCCCCAGTCTCCGGAGCGCACCGCGTGGGCCGCCAGCAGGGCGAAGGACAGCAGGCAGGGGACGGTCACGGACCAGAACGCGCCACGCGGGCGGCGGGATTCGGGAAGGTCGCTGGCCATGCGCGGTGGAAATGGATGTTACGGGGTTGCGCCCGGTGCGCCCTCCCCTTCACCGGTTTCCGGGTCCGGGGCGTCGAAGCGCACGGGGGCCATCTTTTCGGGGGCGCGCACCGGCCCCGGCAAGGTGCCCGCAAGACGCGCCGCCGTGGCGGGGTCGGAGGCCACCAGGTCGCCGAAGCGCAGGTGCAGCCGGTATTCGCGCATGTACCACGCCAGCGCGTTGCGCAGGGCGCGCACCACGCCGTCGTCGTCCAGCAGGTGCGACTGGCCGGGGAAGCCGGAGGCGCCGGGCACCTCGTCCAGCCCTTCCAGTTCGGTGGCCAGCCGGGGGCGACGGCCCAGGCGGCCGCCCACCACCACCCGCCAGCCCTCGCGGGCCACGGGCAGGGCCTTTTCCGGGCAGCGCTTGATGCACAGCCCGCAGGAAAGACAGTTCTCGGGGTGCAGGCGCGGCCCGTTCTCGTCCTCCGCTCCCAGAGTCATGGCGTGGTCGGGGCACAGCCGTTCGCACAGCCCGCAGCGGGTGCAGGCGTCGGAGGCGCGGCCCGGCGTCCAGGCCCTGATGATGCCCACGTCCGCGATGTGCGGGCGCGAGCAGCCGTTGGGACACGCGGACACCGCCACGCGGAAGGCGTGATGGTGCAGAATGGGGCCGCGCACCACGTCACGCAGGAATTCCGGCCAGCCGCTTTCGGCCACCACCCGTTCCAGCCGGGCCAGAAAGCCCTCCGGCACGGGCAAGGAAAAACGGCAGGTGCCCCCGCGAGAGGAGGAGACGGTCGTGCCGCGGCAACCGTTGACGATGAAGGGAGAGGGAGCGCGATCGGACATGGTACTCCTGTGGCGTGTCCGCCGTGCGTGCACCATGGCACGGCGGCGGGTTCCGGTCAGTGACGCAGGTCACAACGAAAGGGAAGGCCAGGCCCGCGTGCGCGTGGTTTCGCAACGGGCGGATTTCGCCTACTTCCCGATGCAGAACGAAGAAAAGATATGCTCCA
>JALHHV010000015.1:0-2132 GCA_022837365.1 Desulfovibrio sp.
ACGATGTCCGTAGGGCTCGCAAGCTCGCCCAACGGCCACGCTCCGCGCCCTTCGGGTCGGAAGCCAACGGGCAAAAAGACAAGTTAGAGGCAGCCCCTACCCGCCGCACTCGGCGGGATCACCCTGCAACTTGTCCAGCGCATGGGCCAGCGCGGGCAGCACGGCGGCAAGGTTTTCGGCCACGGCCTTGCGGCTGCCGGGCAGGTTGACGATGACCGCCCCGCCCAGGGTGCCCGCCACGGCGCGCGAAATGACCGCATTGGGCGTCTTGGCGAGGCTGGCGGCCATCATGGCCTGCTCGAAGCCGGGCAGGCGCCGTTCGATGACGGCCAGGGTGGCTTCCGGCGTCACGTCGCGCGGGCCGATGCCGGTGCCCCCGGTGGTCAGGATGAGGTCGTAGCCCTGGGTCAGGTCAGGATGAGGTCGTAGCCCTGGGTCAGGGCCAGGTCCACCAGCAGGGCGCGCAGCCGCTGGCCGTCGTCGGGCAGCAGGTAGCCGCGCTCGATGCACAGCGGCATGGCCCCGCGCACCATCTCGGCGATGGTGGGGCCGCTGGCGTCCTGGCGCAGCCCGGCCGCGCCCTTGTCGGAAAGGGTCACCCAGGCCAGGGCGCGCCCCCGGCGCAGCACCGACAGTTGCAGCACCCGGCCGCCCGGCTCGTCGCACAGGGCTTCCACGAACACGCAGGCCCCGGCATGCGCCGACCCGGAACGGGGCAGCAGGGTGCGGCCCACCACCCGGAACAGGACATCGCCCCTGGAATCGTGCAGGATGGCGCCCACGGTCAGCCCCAGCACCACGTCGGCCTGCACGGCGGCAAGCGCGGGCAGCGCCCCCGGCAGGCCCACCGGCCCGGCGGCAAGCGCGATGATGCCCCCTTTGGGCACAGGCATGGTGGCAACATCAAGCATCACCTGGTCGTCGCCCATGGCGGCCTCCCTGCATGCGTCGTGTGGCATGGACATGATTCGGACTTCCCCCCGGAGGTGCGAACGAAACGGACGAGAACCCCCTACCGGGCGTCGGGGCGGCACAAATGCTCGCCCACCGCGCCATAGAACGCCTGCGCGGCATCCTTGCAGCCCTTGCGGGTGTGGATGGTCACCCAGGTGTCCTCGCAGTAGCTGTTCACGCCCCGGATGCAGGCTTCCTCGGACAGGTAGTGGCTGCCGCGCAGCGGAAAGCGCACCTGGGCCGCCTCGCAGCCGCGCATGCAGCCGTTGCGGGTGAGCACGCCGTACTCGTCGTCCTGCTGGCAGCGCTTCTGGCAGGCCGACAGCAACGGGCCGGTGGCCACGTGCGACAGGCCGCCGCGCGTGGCGCACCCGGCAAGCAGCAGGGCCAGCATGAGGACGGCCGGGGCAAGGACCGGCACGAAACATCGCCGCATGGGAACCTCCGTTGAGGATGCCGCACGGCAGGGCCGTGCGTGGTCATGCACCGGTGCGGGCAGATGGACCTGGATGACTCAGCCGCGGTCAAGGGCCAGCCGCAGGCCGAAGCCCACCATCAGCCCGCCCACGCCGCCTTCCAGGGCCCGCTGCACGCCGGGGCGCAGCAGCGTGGCGCGCGCCCGGTGCACGGAAACGGACAGGAACGAAAACCACAGCACGGCCACCACGGCCTGCATGCCGCCGAACAGGCAGGCCCGCGCAAAGGCGCCGCCCAGCGCGCCCGCCCCGGAGGCGGCGACGTCGGCCGCCATGCCTCCGGCGGCCACCACGTTGGGCAGTACCGCCAGGTAGAACACGGCCACCTTGGGGTTCAGCACGTTGCTCAGAAAGCCTTCCATCCACGCCCAGCGCGCCACGCCGCGCGGCATGGTGCGATAGTCGCGCCAGTGGGCCGGGGCGAAACCTTCGGCGGCACCGGCTGCCACCGATGCTCCGGTATCCGCCGAGGCACAGGCAACTGAAGCATCGGGCGCGCCGCTCTTCCACGCTCCGTGCAGGGCGCGCGCACCCAGCCACACCAGATAGGCGGCGCCCGCCAGGCGCACCACGTCGAACGCGGCGGCGGAATGCACCAGCACGGCGGACACGCCAAGGCCGGAACACACCACATGCACCAGCAGCCCCGACACGCAGCCGAACGTGGTGGCCACGCCGCCCCGCGCGCCCACGCGCAACGAG
>JALHHV010000015.1:2164-17441 GCA_022837365.1 Desulfovibrio sp.
GGGGGCAACAGGGGGTATCCCAAGGGGTATCCCCCCACGGGGGGACGTCCATTCACGCCTCCCAGTCTGCCCGAAAAACGCGCCCCCACCTTTTCGCAAGACGAAGGCCGGGCTCGCGCCTGCGCTCTTTTTCCTTATGCCCCGCGATGGCTTCCATCGCGGGGGGCTGGTGCGGAGACGATGCAAGAAATTACGATGTTTGAGGTCGGGCAAGGCGAACCGGAATTTTTGAGCGCAGCGTACTTTTGTACGTGAGCATCAAAAATTCCGGTTCAACGCCGCCCGGCCCCAAAGGGCGGATTTCGCTAGCAGCGTGGCCGCGCTGACCTGCAAGCCGGCACTTCCCCGCTACAGTATCTGGCTCAGGAACAACTTGGTCCGGTCATGCTCGGGCGCGGTGAAGAACCGGTCCGGCGACCCCACTTCCAGGATGCTGCCCTGGTCCATAAACACCACGCGGTCCGCCACTTCCCGGGCAAAGCCCATCTCGTGGGTGACCACCACCATGGTCATGCCCTCGCGGGCCAGGTTCTTCATGACGTCCAGCACCTCGCCCACCATCTCGGGGTCCAGGGCGCTGGTGGGCTCGTCGAACAGCATGGCCTTGGGGTCCATGGCCAGCGCCCGCGCGATGGCCACGCGCTGCTGCTGCCCGCCCGAAAGCTGGTCCGGATACACGCTGTGCTTCTCGGCAATCCCCACCTTGCGCAGCAGTTCCATGCCCTTCTTCTCGGCCTCGGCCTTGCCGCGCTTGCGCACGGTGGTCTGGGCCAGGGTCAGGTTTTCCAGCACGGTCAGGTGCGGGAACAGGTTGAACGACTGGAACACCATGCCGACCTCGGCCCGCACCTCGTTGATTTCGCAGTCGGGGTCCAGGATGTCGCGCCCCTCGATGAGGATGGAGCCCTCGTCGGCGTATTCCAGCCGGTTCAGGCAGCGCAGGAAGGTGCTCTTGCCCGAGCCCGAGGGCCCGATGATGACCACCACCTCGGCGGGGGCCACGGACAGCGAAACGCCGCGCAGGGCGTGCAGCCTGTCGGGGGTGTAGAAGAACTTGTGGACGTTGGTGGCGTTGATCATCGGATGGCCCTGCGTTCAAGGTACTGCACGAACAGCGAAAGGGTGAAGGTAAGCACGAGGTACAGCACGGCACAGACGATCCACAACTCGAACGGCTGCAACGACGTGGTGACCACCTCGCGCGTGGCCTTGGTCAGTTCGCGGATGGCGATGACCCCGAGCAGGGACGAGTCCTTGATCAGGCTGATGAACTGCCCGGCCAGCGGCGGCATGATGCGCCGGAACGCCTGGGGCAGGATGACCTTGCGCATGGCCTGGGCGTAGCTCATGCCCAGCGAGCGCGCGGCCTCCATCTGTCCCCGGTGCACCGACTGGATGCCCGCGCGCACGATTTCCGCCACATAGGCCCCGGTGAACAGGGCCAGCGCCATGACGCCGTACCACAGCGGGGATATGCCGCCGAGGCCCACGTGTTCCAGCAGGGCGTTGATGAGCGTGCCCACCACGAAATACCACAGGAATATCTGCACCAGCAGCGGGGAACCGCGAATGATCTCGATGTAGGCGATGGAGCCCCAGCGCAGCATGGGGTTGATGGAGATGCGGCACAGCCCCGTGACCACCCCGATGACGATGCCGCCGATGATGGCCAGCACGCTGACTTCAAGGGTGATCCACAGCCCTTCCAGCAGGATGCCGGGCTTGTTCAGCTGGTAGCGGCCCAGCACGTCGCCCCGGTAGGCGAAATCGCCGGTGGAAACCAGCACCGTGCCCTCGCCGGGCAGCATGTGGGGGTGTTCCTCGCCCGAGGCGTCGCGCACCACCACGCGCTGTTCGTTGCCCTGGCGGTCGATGATGGTGACGTCGCCCTCCGCCTCGGCGCGCACGTCCGCAGCTTCGTTCACCCAGAAGTATTGCGGCACGCGGTTCCAGCGCCAGATGTATTCCACCGACGAGGAGGCGACCCAGAAGAACGCCACCAGCGCCAGCATGGCCGCCACGAACATGGCTTTCCAGAACAGGAAGAATCCCCTGCCCTTGGGCTTGTCCAGCCCTCTGTACTGCGTCATCGTGATTCCTTTTGCTGCGCGGCCGCGCGCCCGGCACGGGTGCGGAACCGTGCGGAACGGCGGAAGCGCCGGGGGGATGGCCGCGCCGGAGCGCGGCGAAAGCCGCAGGGCTTCGCGCGGGGGCGGTTCCCTGCCCTGTCCCTGTGACGGGGGGGACGGGGAGACGGGAACCGCGCCCGCGCGAAACCGTGGGGACGCGGGCAAGGCGGGGCGGGCACGCGCCCGCCCCTGCCGGGACACTGAAAGCAATACGTTCCCGCAAGAGGAATTTTTCGCTTCTGCCAAGGAAGAACGACTTTTTATGAAGGAAGTGTACTCTTCGGTACTCGACCGGAATAAAAAGGCGTTCTGACAGCCCTGCTCTCGATGCCCGTAGAACTCGCGCTACGCGCTCGCCCAACGGGCACGCTTCGCGCCCTTCGGGTCGGTCAGGCAGAAGGAAAAAGGCCCTTGCGGCAGATTGCTACTGCACCTGGGCGCGCCACTCGGTGGACTTCATCCACTTGTTGTAGATGCGGTCGTAGCGGCCGTCGTTCTTGATCTGGCGCAGGAAATTGTCGAGGAAGTTCAGGAAGTCGGGGTCGCCCTTCTTGATGCCGAAGCCCAGCGGCTCGTAGGTGAAGGGCTTGTCCAGGTGGATGGCCTTGCCCGCGCCCTGTTCGGCCATGAACACCACGTTGAAGGGCATGTCGTACACCCAGGCGTCGGCCTTGCCGTTGATGACTTCCAGCGCGCCGTCGGCTTCCTTTTCGAAGGACTTGTACTTGGCCTTGGGCAGCAGGCGCTTGGTGGCTTCCTCGCCGGTGGTGCCGAGGCGCGAGACCACGGTGTATTCCGGCTTGTTCAGGTCTTCCCAGCTCTTGATCTTGCCTTCCAGCTTCTTGCTGACGATGACCGACTGGCCGACCACGATGTACGGATCGGCGAAGTTGATGCGCAGGTTGCGTTCCTGGGTCACGGTCATGCCGCTGAGGATGATGTCGAACTTGTCGCTGAGCAGGGCCGGGATCATGCCGTCGAAGTCGGTGTTCACGGGCACGAACTTCACGCCCATGGCCTTGGCCAGTTCCTTGCCGAGGTCGATGTCGAAGCCGACGTAGTTGCCGTTCTTGTCGGTCATTTCGAAGGGCATGTAGCCCGCGTCGAAGCCGACGCGCAGTTCGCCGCGCGCCACGATTTCGTTGAGGGTGGACTTCTTGGCCAGCTCGATGTCGGCGGCCATGGCGGGCGCGGCGACGAGCACGGCCAGCAGCATGGCGGCCAGCAGCTTGAACAGTTTCATGCGTTCCTCCATCGGATATCGTTGAAAAACCACAACCGGCAACGCGATGCCGCGCCCCGACGCACGGCGGGCGTCGGCAATCCGCCCACGGGAGCCCGCTTTGAAATTTCCGTCCCGCTCCGGGGCGTCCCGCCCGGCGCCGGGCAGCCCGGCGCGCACGGCGGAAACCTCGCGCTCCGGGCGAACCATGGCCCCGAAGGACGAAAGGCCGCCGTGCGGACTAGTACTTGCCCTCGGTAAGCACTTCCTTGACGATCATTTCCACGCGGCAGTTCTCGCAGCGCGGCATGGGCTCTTCCGGCACCACGATGATGCGCGTGGTGCGGCACTTGGGGCACACGACCTCGACGAAGCCGCGCCTGTAACGGTCCTTCAGCGGACCGTCCTTATGGTGCCCGTCCTTGTGATGTCCATCCTTGTTCACGGCAGCAACCTCCTTCTCGCCTCCGGGCAGCGCACGCCTGCCCGCGCCCCGGAAGCGGACCCGGCATATTGGGCGAGCCCCCGCGAAAAATCAAGCCCGCATCGTGGCGGTCATTCCAGCCCCAGCGCTTCTTCCGTGGCCCGCTTGCGCGCGCCGCGCTCCAGCAGGTGCACCACCGCCGTGGCTTCCGGCAACCCGCTGCGCGACACCGCCGCGATCAGGTCGCGGATGCGCACGTCCTCGCGCAGCCAGGCCCGGGCCACGCTTTCGGCGTCGCGCTGGCGCGCCAGCGGAGCCAGCCAGCCCGCGCCCTCTGCATAGACGATGCGCGAAGCCGTGTGCGCGGCCACCAGCGCGTACTGGTGCCGCAACGGGATGCGCTCGAATATCCGCTCGGGAAAGCGCTCCACCAGCACCGGCGGCAGGTAGCCCAGCAGCACCTGGCGCAGGGCCGGGTCGGCCTCCACCGGTTCGCCGCGCGCCACCAGCGCCGCGTACAGCGCGTCCGCCACGGCGTTCATCTCCAGCGAGATGTCCACCGATATCTCGTGCAGGGCCTTGCAGCCGTCGCAACGACGTATCTCGGCCAGCAGCAGGCGCGCCTCGTCGCGGGCGCGCACCCGCAGGATGTCCAGCACTTCGGCCACGAAGCGGTCCTTGTGGGCGATGAACTCCTCGTCGGTCATGACCAGTCCGCCCAGCACTTCGTACGAGGAGCAGATGACCCCGGTCTTGTTGGCCGACGAGCCGTGCACCACCAGCACCCCCCGCTCGGCCAGGCGCTTGCGCGCGTCGGGCGCCACGAACAGGTTGGCCCCCTCGATGACCGCGCGCGCCGTGGGCACCCCGCCCCGGTCGAAGAAGTCGTGCCAGTTTCGGGTGTTGACGGTGTCGGGCCGCCCCCCGGCGGGGATGAAGATGTCCGCGTGGGCGGTGTTGTGCAGGGTGTCGCGGCGGCGCACCCCTTCCGGGGTGTCGGCCGTGACCACCCACGCCCCCTCGCCGCGCAGCCGCGCCGGATCGAAGGCGCTGATGCTGCGCTGCACGTCGGCGAGGCGCAGCAGTTCGGCCGGGTCCAGCCCGTCCGGGTCCCAGGCCCCGCCGTGCCCGTCGCTGACGGCCACGACGCGCGCGTTGTCGCCGTACGCCTCGAACATCAGGCGCATCAGGTTGCCCGCCACGTCGCCCTTGGGACCGCCGGTGATCTTCACCGTGAACGACTGGGAGAAGGGATCAATGCCCAGATGGCGCAGCATTTCCTCCGCGAAGACCATCACCCCGATGCTGGTGACGCCGTACTGCTTGTGGTTGATGCCCGCCCCGGCCTTGGAGCTCATGAACGCCGAGGGCCAGCGGTAGCCGCGCTGGCGGGCGCGCTCCACCATCCAGGCGATGTGCGCGGGCTGGATATTCTCGTCCGGGCCGCAGTAGATGATCTCCTCCCGGCCCAGGTAGTCCACCACGCCGGGCAGGGCCGGGGTGTCCTGGCCGGGCAGCACCACGTCCAGCAGCGAGTTGATCACCGAGGCCACGGCCAGGCCCACGTCGCCCAGGGGTTCCAGCAGGATGACCGCCTTGGCCCCGCCCTCGGGAATGTCCTTGTTCTTGACCTGCTGGGCGTAGGCCAGCCGCCGCACCTCGTCGTACAGGCGGTTCGACTCCAGTTCGAACTGCTCCTGGGTGCGGGTGGGCACCAGGCGCACCCCGCCGCGCGCCATGTCGCGGTAGCGGATGTGGAAGCCGAGGCCGCCCGGCGTGTGGAAAAAGAAGATGCCGAAGGGCAGTTCCTCGCCCTCCTGGCGGTAGGCGGGCGGCAGGAATTCCGGGTCCAGCCGGAAGGACAGGCCGTAGATGGTGTCCAGGAAGTAGTTGGTGCGCAGCACGTGGCGGAAGAAGCGCTGGATCATCAGCAGCACGGCGCGCTCGCGCTCGTCGGCCACCCCGTTCACGGCGTCGGCGGCGTCGGCCTCCAGCCTGCGGGCCGCCGCCTCGCGGTCGCCCAACGTGGGGTCGAAGCGAGCCTCGAACCAATCCACCAGCGCGGCGGTCTCGGCCCGGCGGGCCAGCACGATGCGCACCACGTTCTGGGTGCTGAAGGCCCACTGGTTGTCCTTGGCCAGGAACACGTGGGCGAAGCCGCAGGCGGCCTGCAACAGCATGATGCGCTTGATGGGCCAGGATTCCTCGTCGGCCAGGATTTCCAGCTCGTGCGGGGCGAACCACTTCACCAGGCGCAGCTTCTTGCGCAGGTTCTGCCACAGGGCGGAATCGTCCAGGATCAGGTCGCCCTTGTGCGAGACGTAGAAGCTCATGATGGCCGTCTCGCCGGAGGCGTCGGAGAAGGTGTCCGCGTAGGCGCGGTGCACGGTGATGTCCAGGCGGCGCATGATCCTGGCGATCTGCAGCAGCAGGCCCGTGGCCGGGGGATGGCGCATGGCCACCACGATGCGCGTCTCGCGCCGGACGTCGCAGGGCTCGGCCGACAGGGATGCCCCTTCCGGAGCCACCGGGGCGCCGGGCGCGGAGCACTGCTCGATGAGCAGCCCGGTGTCGTCACCGCCGCCGATCTCGCGCAGCAGCCGGAAATGGCGGGCCGCCCGCACCGGATCGAACTTTTCCGCGTATTCCGCGTTGGCGGAGGCCAGGAACGCCGCAAAGGGCGCAAGGTCCGTCTCCGGCAGTTCGCCGCTGGCGCGCATGGCGTCCAGGGCGGAGCCGAACAGGCCGTCGCCGTCGGCGGTGCGCAGGCTGCCCGCGCGGGGCTGCGGGGCCAGCAGGAATTCGTTCAGCCCCAGCTGTCCGTCGGCCGTGGTGTAGATGCGCGCGGTCTCGATGTGTTCGCCCAGCAGCCCGGCCAGAATGCCGTGCAGGTCGCGCGAGGCGGAGGGGGAAATGTAGGTGATCTTGCGGCCGTCGGGGCTGGCCAGGCGCACCGCGTGGTTGTCCGTGACCACCCGGCCGGAAATGATGGCCTGGAGGTGGTGCACCTGCTCGGTCACCGAATGGGTGCGCAGGTAATAGTCCGGCATGTTGGCAAAAAACCACGGCACCACCTGATCGGCAATGCCGCCAAGCCCGCCCTTGACGAGCGAGAGCGCTTCTTCGACACCTTTGGCATGCGGTTCGGCCATGGAAGTTCCTCCGTCACGGGCGGTTTACCGCTCAGGATAGCGCAATGGCCCGCCGTGGCAACCGTTTTCTGCCGCCTGCCGTGGTTGTCGTCGGTACCACCATGGGCGAACCGCCCGCACCGCTTGCCAAGCCCGGCCCCAGCGGCCACAATGCGCGCATCATATTCCCACGGGAGAGCATCGCATGACCACGAAGAACGACACCCGCGCGTCCGGTTCCGCATCGAGCCCCGCATCGGACTCCGCCGACGCCCCCTATACCCGTAGCCAGGACCAGACCGGGCACCTGCGCACGCTGGGCGTGAAGGCCGACTATCCCCAGGCCGGACCCGGCCCGCACATCCTGGAGGCCTTTCCCAACAACTTCCCGGACCGGCCGTACATCGTGAGCATCGGCTTTCCGGAATTCACCTCGCTGTGCCCGGTGACCGGCCAGCCCGACTTCGCCACCATCGTCACCGAGTACATCCCCGACCGGCTGTGCGTGGAATCCAAGAGCTTCAAGCTGTACATGTTCGCCTACCGCAACCACCAGTCGTTCATGGAGACCATCACCAACACCGTGCTCGACCACATGACCGAAGCCCTGGATCCGCTGTGGTGCCGGGTGAAGGGCCTGTTCACCCCGCGCGGCGGCACCCACCTGCACGTGTTCGCCGAGCGCTTCAAGCAGGTGGAGGCGGAACGCGCGGCCATGGTGCGCGAGATGGTTTCGGAGTGGAAACGCGAGAGCGGACGGCATACGGCGTAGCGCCGCGCCTATCACCAGACACCAGGACCACGAAGACGCCGCCGGAGAATGCTCCGGCGGCGTCGTTGCGTTCCTGGTTGCTGGACGGAAGGCGGCGGCGCTCAAGCGAGCGTGGCGACACCATCTAGTCGCTGAGGCCCGGCAACACCACCAACACCTCGTAGCGTTCCTCGTCGCGGTCGAAGGTGGTCCGGCCGATGACCTTGAAGCACTGGTGGTTATAGATGACGTCGAAGATCCGCTCCAGGTCGCGGCCGTCCTCGATGTCCACGCGGTATTCGCCGCCCACGCTCCACGGCCCCCACACGGCGGCGTCGCCGCGCAGGTACAGCGAGTTGATGTCCCTGTCGCGCGACCTGCGGTACTCGTCGATCTGGGCACGCCAGTTGTAGCCCAGCCGTAGCGTGCCCCGTTCAGGGTCGATGAGGGCCAGGCTGTGGTCGTGCTGGGTGGAATCGCCGGTGTAAGGAGACCACGCCGTGACGCTGCGCCACGACAGCCAGGCCACCGGGAAGTATTCCACCTCGGCCCGGTAGTCGAGCACCGGTCGGCGTTCGTAGGTGTCCAGGTCGTTGTCGCGGTTGGCTTCGCGGATGTCGTAGCCGCTCTGCAGCTTCAGGCGCAGGAACTCCAGGTAGTCGGTGGCCAGGCTTGGCTCCGCCTCCCCTTCGTCGTTGGCCTTCATCTGCACCACTTCGCGCTTGCGCGTGAACACGTTGGTTATGGAGTAGACCAGTTCGTTGCGCGCGCCGATGCGGTCGTCATCGTCGTAGCGGGGGTTGTCGTGCTGGTCCACCAGCGGAAGGTTGTTGTACTCCACGCGCGGCTGCACCGCATGGCGGATGCCGGTCCAGCGGCTCTGCCCCGCCTGCTCGGCCGACAGCGTGAGCGGCGCGCCCTCCAGGTGGTAGACGCGGGCGAATTCGGTGGAGGCCGCCACGTTGTAGTCGGGCAGGGTGCGGCCCTCGCCGGAGGAGTCGCCGCCGTCGCCGGGCAGGCTTTCACGGCGCTCGGTATCGTACACGGTCTGGCGCAGGCCCACGGTGGAAATTACCGAGCCGTACTTGCCGTTCACCGGCAGCACCATCTGCGGATGCACCTCGTGCCGCGCGCCCTGGGTGCCGTTGCGGCGGTGGAAGTACACCGACTGGGCCGAGGCCTGCACTTCCAGCGGCAACCCCTCGAACAGGGCCCCCCGGTGCAGGTACACGTCGGCCTCGGGCAGGCGCTGGGGCAGGGAATCCTCCGAGTAGGCCCGGTTGCCGTGGCCCAGTTCCGGGTCCTGGTCGTACCGGCCCCCCAGAGCCACGGACACGCGGTCCCAGTCGCGGGTCAGCATGACCTGGCTGGTGCGGTAACGGTCGCGTTCGTTGATGTCCCGCCCGAACAGTTCGAACAGGTTGTCGCGCGAATCGCCGAACCCGCCCAGCCCCCGCTTGAACTCGCGCAGGTAGTTCTGGTCGGACACGAAGTCCAGGTCGCCCTTGAGCCGCCAGCGCGGATCGCCCAGGCGCGTCTCGAACATGCCGCGCAGCCAGTACCGCTCGTGGTTGGTGCGGAGCAGGCCGTCATTGCTGTCGATGGGGTCGTCGCCGTCGCTGTCCACCACCTCGTTGTCGTACAGCCAGTCGAAGCGCAGCCAGGTGGTCTGGTCGGTGGTGGGCCGGGCGCGGTACTCCACGCCGTGCATGAATCCGCGCTCGGACATGAAGTATTCGTTCAGGGTCACGTCGCTGGTTTCATCCAGCACCCAGTAGTACGGCTGGTTGTAGTAGAACCCGTCGCGCGAGCTGATGCCGTACTGCGGCATCAGGAAGCCCGACTGGCGGGTGCGCTTGGCGGGCATGACGAAATAGGGGGAATAGGCGACGTCGTTGTCCTTCACCTGGAAGTTGGAGCGCCACAGGCGGGCGTAGCCGTCGATCTCGACCACGGCCTCCTCGGCGGTGAGCGCCCAGGCCGGGGTGTCGCCGTCGCACACGGTGATCTTGGCGTTGGTGAAGGTGTAGAGGTCGCCCCAGTTCTTGTCGATGCGCTCGCCCGCGAAGTAGGCGTGGGGGTCGCCCATGAAGATGCGGCCGTTCTTCATCCAGCCGGTGCGGCTGCGCAGGTCAAACTCGGCCTCTTCGGCGGCGATGTCGTCCTTGCCGAAGTGCACCTCGACGTTGCCCTTCAGGTACACCCAGTTGGTGGTGGAGTAATAGCGGATGTAGTCGGCCTTCAGGTAGTCCTTGCCGCGCCGCAGGGCCACGCGGCCCTCGGCCTCGATGATCTTGCTGTCGTTCTGCGTGGTGACGGAGTCCGCCGTGAGGTTCCAGGTCACCTCGCGGTCGTCCTCTGTGCGCATTTGCAGCACGTTGGGCTGCGCCTGCTGGGCGTGCGCCCCGCCCGCGAACAGGATGCCGGAAAGCAGCAGGAACACATACGCCGCGAACCCGGCGAGCGGGCGGAATCTGCCGTCTGTCATGCGCAATCCGGATCATCCGGGCAGGCGCCCGGTTTATGAAGTCACGTGGGTCTCCGGTCCCCCGGCGCGGCGTGTCGCACCTGGCGCGGCGGGGACGTCGAAGATGTTGAATGTCGCGGCGCGAGGGGGTACAACCGCTCCCTGCACAATACCGGGACCGCAGTCGTTTACCATAACTTTCCCGGCAGGAAAAGCCGCCGGGAGCCCCCGGTCCCGGCGCCTGCCCGTTCCCCTTCCCGAGCCGTCGCCGGATTCCCTGGCCGGCCCCGAGCATGGAGCCCGCATGACCATCGCCTACAACAAGCTGTCCGTCCGCGTGCGCCTTGGCGCGCTGCGCCGTAATTTCCAGCGGCTGCGCCGCATGGCTCCCGCCGCCATGCCGGTGATCAAGTCCGACGCCTACGGACACGGCCTCATGCCCGTGGCCCGCGCGCTGGAAGCCGCCGGGGCCGACGCCTTCGCCGCGGGCACCGTGGACGAATGCGTCCAACTGCGCGACGGCGGCATTCCCGGCCGCATCGTGGCCCTGCTGGGCGCCACCGACGCCGACGACGCCGAATGCTGCGTCGCCCGGTCCATCGTGCCCGCCGTGTATTCCGCCGACCAACTGGAACTGCTGGCGTCGCGCGCCGCGCCCGGCCAGCAGGTGGACATCGCCCTCAAGTTCGACACCGGCATGGCGCGCCTTGGCTTCACCGAGGCCGACCTGCCCGCCCTGCTCGACCGGCTGCACGCCCGGCCCATGCTGCGCCCGGTGCTGGCCATGTCGCACCTGGCCGTGTCCGACGACCCGGAGCGGGCCGACTTCACCCGGCAGCAGGGCGAAGCGTTCGCCCGCATCCTGGCCGGGGTGCGCGCCGCCTGGCCCGCCGCGCAGGGTTCGCTGGCCAACTCCGCCGCGCTGCTGGCCCATCCGGAACTGCACTTCGACGTGCAGCGCCCCGGCATCGCCCTGTACGGTTCCAACCCCTTGCGGGGCACCCCCCAGGCGCACCACGGGGACGGGCTGGAACCGGCCATGGACGTGACCGCGCCCATCCTGCAGGTGCACCCCCTGCCCGCCGGGCGGTCCATCAGCTACGGGCGCACCTTCACCGCCCCGCGCGGCATGACCGTGGCCATCGTGGCCACCGGCTACGCCGACGCCTACAGCCGGGGACTTTCCGGCAGGGGGGCCATGACCGTGCACGGCCGCCGCGTGCCCATCCTGGGCCGGGTGTGCATGCAGATGACCGCCGTGGACGTGTCGGACGTGCCCGGCGTGGCCGCCGGGGATGCGGCCCACCTGCTGGGCGGCCCCGGCGAGGCCCTGACGCCCGACGACCTTGCGGACCTGTGGGGCACCATATCCTATGAGGTGCTCTGCCTGCTGGGCATGAACCCGCGCACCCACGAGGAATAGGCGCACGGCGGGACTGGTCCGAGTCGGCCGGAATCTCCCGGAGCCGCCCCCGATGCGACCAACCGGGAACCGACCATCCCCGCCCGGCCTTGTCCCGCGCCGCCAACAGGGTTGTTGACACCCGCGCGGCCTGCGACTATAGACCCTGTTTCTGCCTTGCTCGCCCCCACGTGAGGGGCGGGCCAAAGCCCACAAGGAGGAATCCCATGAGGAAATTTGAAACGCTGCTGCTCCTTTCCCCGGAGCTGGCCGCGGATGCCCGCGAGGCGCTGCTCGGCACCCTCACCGGCGTCGTCGAGCGTGAACAGGGCAAGATGGTCACCGCCGACCACTGGGGCATGCGCGACCTCGCCTACCCCGTGCAGAAGCACATGCGCGGCTACTACGTGCGCCTCGAATACCTCGCCCCCGGCGAGGCCGTGACCGAAGTGGAACGCAACATCCGCATCTCCGACGGCATCTTCAAGTTCGTTACCGTCAAGCTGGCCGACGCGGTCGAGGAGGTTGCGTAACATGGCCTTCAAGAAGAAGTTCACCCCGCGCCGCAAGTTCTGCCGCTTCTGCGCCGACAAGGACCTGCCCCTCGACTACAAGCGCGCCGACATCCTGCGCGACTTCATCACCGAGCGCGGCAAGATCATCGCCCGCCGCATCACCGGCACCTGCGCCCATCACCAGCGTCTGCTCACCCGTGAAATCAAGCGCGCCCGTCAGATGGCCCTCTTGTTCTACACCGCGGGTCACTCCAGCGACGTCAAGAAAAAGAGCCAGATCTAGGAGGATGGGATGAAGCTGATCCTTCGTGCTGACGTTGAAAACCTGGGCCGCCTCGGCGACGTGGTGGTGGTGAAGCCCGGTTTCGGCCGCAACTTCCTGTTGCCGCAGGGCCTGGCCATGCTGGCTTCCGATGCCAACCTGAAGGCGTTCGAACTGGAGCGCAAGAAACTTCAGGCCAAGATGGACGCCCTGCGCACCGCAGCCTCCGACCTGTCCGCCAAGATCGCGGCCACCGAACTGGTGATCCCCGTTCGCGTGGGTGAAAACGACAAGCTCTACGGTTCCGTCACCACCGCTATCATCGGCGACGCGCTGGCCGAAAAGGGCGTGGACATCGACCGTCGCCGCATCCTGCTCGACGCCGCCATCCGCACCCTGGGCACGCACGAAGTGCGCGTCCGCCTGCACGCCGACGTGGTGGCCACCCTGAACGTCAAGGTTGTTGCCGAAGACAAGGTGAGCGATGCCGCAGAACCCGTCGTGGACGCCGAGCCGGAAACCCCGGCCGAATAGCCGCACCGATTCCGACGCCGCCTCCGCCTACCAGGGCGGGGGCGGCGCTCCCGATCCGACGGAACGCGCTTCCGCCGATCTGTTGCGCCGAGTCCCCCCGCACAGCACCGAAGCCGAACAGGCCGTGCTCGGGGGGATTCTGCTTCGCAACTCGGTGCTGCATTCCGTGGTCGACACCCTGCGGCCGGAAGACTTCTACCTGCCCGCCCACCAGCAGATCTACGACGCCTGCCTGGAACTGTACCGGCGCAACGCCCCCATCGACCTCGTGACCATGGCGGAATACCTGCAATCGCAGAGCCGCCTGGAAGGGGTGGGCGGGGCCGTGTACCTTGCGGAACTGGCCCAGTCCACCATCAGCGCCGCCAACGCGGAGCACTACTCCACCATCGTGCGCGACAAGTCGTTGCTGCGCTCGCTGATCGGCGCGGGCTCCGAGATCATCAGCAACTGCTACGACGCCTCGCGCGAGGTGCAGAAGCTGCTGGACGAATCGGAGCAGGCGGTGTTCGCCATCTCTGAGCGGGTCAGCGGCAAGATGTTCCGCAGCGCCAAGGAAATGGTGAACAAGGTCTTCGAAGACCTGGTGAAGCGCTGCGACCGCAAGGAAGTGGTCACCGGCGTCACCACCGGCTTCGTGCAGTTGGACCAGATGACCTCGGGCCTGCAACAGTCGGACCTGATCATCGTGGCCGCGCGCCCCTCCATGGGCAAGACCGCCTTCGCCCTGAACATGTGCCTGCGCGCTGCCGTGAACCAGAATGTGCCCGTGGCCGTGTACTCCCTGGAAATGTCCATGGAGCAGCTGGTCATGCGCATGCTCTGCTCGCTGGGCAAGGTGGACCTTTCCAAGGTGCGCAAGGGATTCCTGGACGACGAGGACTGGCAGCGCCTGTACCACGCCGCCGACGTGCTCTCGCAGGCGCCCATCTACATCGACGACACCCCCGCCATCACCACCCTGGAACTGCGCGCCCGCACCCGCCGCCTGAAGGCGGAACGCGGCGTTGGCCTGGTCATGGTGGACTACCTGCAATTAATGCGCTCCGCCCGCCGGGTGGATTCGCGCGAACTGGAAATTTCCGAAATCTCGCGCTCGCTGAAGGCCCTGGCCAAGGAACTGAACATCCCGGTCATCGCCCTGTCGCAGCTGAACCGCAAGGTGGAAGAGCGCACCAACAAGCGCCCCATGCTTTCGGACCTGCGCGAATCGGGCGCCATCGAGCAGGACGCCGACGTGATCATGTTCATCTACCGTGACGACGCCTACAACAAGCGCGACGACAACCCGCGCAAGGGCATCGCGGAAATCATCATCGGCAAGCAGCGCAACGGCCCCGTGGGTGTGGCCGAGCTTGCCTACCTGCCCTCGTACACTGCGTTCGAGGATTTGACGTTCGTCCCGCCGCCGCCCTCGGAGGGGTATGGGGATTAGGAACGAGAGTGGGGTTGTTGAGAAGAGAATATGGAGAGTGTTGCGGGGCTGCCGGAAGGTGGCCCCGTTTTTGTTTGGGGTATGGGGGAGTGGGAGGGGTAGTGCGCGGCTGCACCCGGCTTCTACGAAGACACGCCAGCGTTATTGAACACGCTCGATCTCGTTATGCCTCCGGCGGAGGGATGGGTTGTGCACGGCTGCACCCGGCTTCTACGAAGACACGCCAGCGTTATTGAACACGCCCGATTTCGTTATGCCTCCGGCGGGCAAGGGGCCATGAAACGATGGCCCCTTGCATCCCCGCGTTCCAGGGGGGCTTCGCCACCCCTGGACCCCCAACGCTGCATGCGCGGCGTCCCTTCGGCGGCAGCTTCCCTCCGGCGCAAAGCGCCTCCGGGCGATCTGCCGCCGGTGCCGCCAATGCGCACAAGACTCCCGCTGGCATGGCAAAGCGAGGGTGCTTTTACCTTCGCCCCCGTTGCGACGCATATGCCGCCGTCAAAGCCCGGCGGCATACGCTTCTACGCGCGGAACGTGGTCGTGCGGGTGACACGGAAAAATATTCTCTGCATGATCGTACCTGTTGGTTTGGCAAAGGGAACCTTTGCGCGGCGATACGCAGCCGCAGCCGGAGATCACCGCCGAGGCTTCGCGAGGCGGAAGCTCCGGCGTCGCGGATGCGCGCCGCAGAAAGAGCGAAATAACAAGCACCCACCCTCCTTCGCCTTGCTACCGGGAGCCTTGCGCACATCGCGTTCCCGTTGGCAGATCACCCGAAGGCGCTTTGCGCCGCAGGGAAGCTGACAACGGAAGGAACGCGGTGCAGGAAGCGTTAGGGGTCCAGGGGTGGCGAAGCCCCCCTGGAGCGCGGGGGTGCAGGGGGGCCTCGCTAAAGGCCCCCTGCCCGCCGGAGGCATAACGAAATCGGGCGTGTTCAATAACGCTGGAGTGTCTTCGTAGAAGCCGCACCCAACAGAGCACGACTCCCACCGCGCCACCGCGCCA
>JALHHV010000016.1 GCA_022837365.1 Desulfovibrio sp.
CGCCGAGCGTCCCGCGGGCCGCTTCGACGACGTGGCCTGCCGGTGCGGGGATGAGGTCCGGGTAGCCATACAGACTCGACCGTATCCCGCACCGGCCCGACGTGGAACGTGGCGCGCCGGTTCAGACCTCGATCACCAGTGGCACGATCATCGGACGGCGCCGCAGCTTCTGCGAGGCGAACCGCCCCACCACACGGCGCATCACCTGCTGCAGCTCGTGCACGTCCGCCGAATCGCGCGCCGCCTCCTCGAGGGCGGCCCGCAGGTCTCCGCGGATCGGGTCGAACACCTCGTCCGGTTCCGCGAGGCCGCGTGCCTGGACGTGGGGGCCCGTGACGATCTCCCCGGTCGCCGAGTCGAGCGCGGCGAAGATCGAGATGAACCCCTCGACACCGAGGATGCGCCGGTCCTTGAGATCGGAGTCCGTGATCTCCCCCACGCTGGCGCCGTCGACGTAGATGTAACGGCACGGCACGGCCCCGACGATCCGTGCGACGCCGTCGACGAGGTCGACGACGACGCCGTCCTCCGCGAGCATCACGCGCTCGGGGGGCACGCCGGTCTGGACGGCGATCGCGCCGTTGGCCACCAGGTGCCGGATCTCCCCGTGGATCGGCATGACGTTGCGGGGCTGCACGACGTTGTAGACGTACATCAGCTCGCCGGCGGAGGCGTGCCCGGACACGTGGACCCGGGCGTTCCCCTGGTGGACCACGCGAGCCCCCAGCCGGGTGAGGCCGTTGATGACCCGGTAGACCGAGTTCTCGTTCCCGGGGATCAGTGAGGAGGCGAAGATGACCGTGTCCCCGGGACTGACCGGGATCGTGTGGTCCTTGTTCGCCATCCGGGACAGCGCGGACATCGGCTCACCCTGCGAACCGGTGGCCACCAGGACCACCTCGTCGTCCGGGAGCTCGGTCAGCGCCTTGGCATCCACGAGGACGCCCTCGGGGACGTCGAGGTAACCGAGCTCAGCGGCGAGTCCCATGTTCCGTACCATCGACCGGCCGACGAGCCCCACCTTCCGGCCGTGCCGGGCGGCGGCCGTGAGCACCTGCTGCACGCGGTGGACGTTGGACGCGAACGACGCCACGACGATCTTGCCCGCGGACTGCGCGAACACCGTGTCGAGGACGGGCCCGATCTCCCGCTCGAGGGGCGTGAAGCCGGGGACCTCCGCGTTCGTCGAGTCCACCATGAACAGGTCGACGCCCTCCTCGCCGAACCGGGCGAAGGCACGCAGGTCGGTGAGCCGGCCGTCGAGCGGCAGCTGGTCCATCTTGAAGTCGCCGGTGTGCAGCACCGTCCCGGCGGCGGACCGGATCATGACGGCCAGCGCGTCGGGGATGGAGTGGTTCACGGCGACGAACTCGCACTCGAATGGCCCCAGCTTCTCCACCTGCCCCTCCTCCACCCGGAGGCTGTAGGGCGTGATGCGGTGCTCCTTCAGCTTCTCCTCGACGAACGCGAGGGTGAGTTCGGAGCCGACGAGGGGGATGTCGGGGCGCAGGTGGAGGAGGAACGGGACGGCGCCGATGTGGTCCTCGTGGCCGTGTGTGAGGACGAGCGCGACCACGTCGTCCAGGCGGTCACGGATCACGTCCAGGTCGGGCAGGATGAGGTCGACACCGGGGTGGTTGTCGTCAGGGAAGAGGACGCCGCAGTCCACGACGAGGAGCGAGCCGTCCAGCTCCATCACCGTCATGTTGCGGCCGACTTCGCCTAGCCCTCCCAGCGGGGTGATGCGCAGCGTGCCCCCGGCGAGGGGAGGGGGCGGTGTCATGTCGGGGTGGGGGTGACTCACGGGGACAATCCTGCCACCCTCGCCCGACACCGGGCGGCCGGGCCCTACGGCAGCGCGAGTCCGCGCAGGGCGGCGAGGAGGACCTCGCGCTGCGCCGGGGTCGCCGGAACCAGGGGGAGCCGGAGCGTCGGGGTCGCGATCAGGCCGAGTTCGTGTGCGGCAAGCTTCGCGAGGACCGCGCCCTGCCCCGTGCCCATGATCGCATCGACCACCGGGAACAGGCGGGTGTGGACCGCCAGTGCGGCCGGGAGGTCCGAGGCGGCGACGGCGTCGACCATCCTCCGGTAGTGCCGCGCCGCGACGTGCCCGACCACCGAGACCACGCCAGCGGCGCCGTGCACCAGGAATCCCAGGTTGAGGGCGTCATCGCCCGAGTAGATCGCGAGGCCCGTCTCCTGGCCGCGCCGGCACCCGGCGACCGGGTTCCCGGTGGCGTCCTTCACCGCCACCACGTTCGGGTGGCGGGCGATGCGGGCCGAGCACTCGGGCCCGACCGCGACACCGGTGCGCCCAGGGATGTCGTAGACCATCACCGGCAGGTCGGCCGCGGAGGCGACGGTCTCGATGTGGGTGGCGACGCCGTCCTGCGAGGGCCGGTTGTAGTAGGGCGAGACGACGAGCAGCGCGTGCGCGCCGGCCTCGGCGGCGCACTCGGCCATCCGGACGGCGTGGGCGGTGTCATTGGAGCCCGCACCGGCGATCACCCGTGCCCGGTTCCCCACCGCCTCCACGACGGCGCGTACGAGGTCCGCCTTCTCCGGGCCGTG
The DNA here is from genome assembly GCA_022837365.1 of Desulfovibrio sp. Lineage (GTDB taxonomy): Bacteria > Desulfobacterota > Desulfovibrionia > Desulfovibrionales > Desulfovibrionaceae > Cupidesulfovibrio. The sequence continues at coordinate 2,572 of JALHHV010000016.1, forward strand.
CGTGGTGGGTGACTCGCCCGTGGTGCCGGAGAGCACCAGTCCGTCGCACCCCTCGGAGACGAGGTGGTCGGCCAGCCGCTGGGCCGAGTCCAGGTCCAGTGACCCGTCCGCGTGGAAGGGCGTGACCATGGCCGTGATGACGGTGCCGAACAGCGCGCGCGGATCCATGGCTGAACCGTAGCGTGCCCTCCTTCCGGGCCCCGCGGGCGGGTCAGCCTCTGGGACAGTAGGGTGACGGGATGCCCGACGTGTCCGTCCGTCCCGCCCTGCCCCAGGACGCCGACCGGATCGGGATGATCCATGCGGCCACGATGCGCCAGGCCACGGAAGCCGGGCTGCACGGGTCCCTTCCGCCCGGTGTCGCCGCCGCCTTCCACCAGGACCACTTCGTCCGGCTGTGGCGCCAGGCGATCACCGCGCCGCCCACGCCACTCCATCGCGTCCTGACCGCGCTGGAGGGGAACACCGTCGTCGGGTTCGCGGCGCTCGCGCCGCCGGAACCACTCCCTGGCGCACCGGATGAGGTCGCCCGCGCCGCGGAGGTCATCGCACTGGAGGTGGAGGTGGCCCGCCGCGGCCACGGCTCGCGGCTCCTCGCCGCCGCCGCCGACGTCGCTCGCGCGCAGCATGCCTCCGCGTTGCTCGCGTGGTGCGTGCGCGGGGATGACGCCCGCGCGCGGTTCCTCTCCGGAGCCGGCTTCGCCCCCCTCGGCGCACGCCGGGCCTTCGACGTGGGCGGCGCGGAGCTGGTGCAGGTCGCCTGGTGGGCGACCCTCTCGTGACCCGTCAGAGGCCCAGGAGTGCCTCCAGGCCGACGGTCAGCCCCGGGTACCGCTGACCGTGACGGATCGCGAGCAGCACGCCGGGCATGAAGCTGACGCGGTCGAAGGAATCGGTGCGGATGGTGAGCTGCTCCCCCGGGTTCCCGAGGACGATCTCCTCGTGGGCGACCAGTCCGCGCAGGCGGACGGCGTGCACGTGGACGCCGTCCACCACGGCGCCGCGGGCACCCTCGAGCGCGGTGACGGTCGCGTCCGGCATCACGCCCCGGCCCACCTCGCGCCGGGCAGCGGCGATTCCCCGCGCCGTGTGGATCGCCGTGCCGGACGGGGCGTCGACCTTGTCGGGGTGGTGGAGTTCGATCACCTCGGCGGAGTCGAACCACGCGGCGGCCCGCCGCGCGAACGCCATCGCCAGGACCGCGGAGATCGCGAAGTTCGGTGCGATCAGGACGGGCACGCCCGCCTGGTCCGCGTGCTCGCCGACCCGGGCGAGGGCGTCGTCGGACCACCCCGTCGTTCCGACGACGGCGCGCACTCCCGCGTCGAGGAGCGTGTGTACGTGCGACTCGGTGACGCCGGGGACGGTGAAGTCGACGGCCACATCGGCCCGGCCGGCGAGGGCGCCGACGTCGGAGCCGACGTCCAGTCGTCCGACCAGCGCCAGGTCGGGGGCGTCCTCGACGGCCCTGCACACCTGGGATCCCATGCGCCCCTCGGCGCCCACCACTGCAACCCGAATCGTCACGATGTCAGGCTAGCGTCCGGGCCGGGGCCAGTGGGCCTCCACGGCCGCGCACGCACGCTCCGGACCGACGACGACGAGGGTCGGCTCCCCGGTGAGCAGGTCCGCGGCGACCGCCTGCACCTCGTCGGCGGTGACGGCGCGATAGAGCGCGAGGGTCTCCTCGACGCTGAGGAGCCGTCCGGTGACGACCTCGGCGAGGCCGAGGCGCGTCATCCTGGCGCCGGTGTCCTCGGAACCGAGCACGAAGTTCCCGCAGATCTGCCCGATGGCGCGGCGCAGTTCCTCCCCGGAGACCGGTTCCTCGGCGAGGCGGGCCATCTCCGCCGCCAGGACATCCAGCACCGCGGTGACCTTCCCCGGGGCACAAGCGGCGTACGTCCCGAGGATGCCGCCCTCCGCGTAGGCGGCGGTGAAGGAGTAGGTGTTGTAGGCAAGCCCGCGCTTCTCCCGGATCTCCTGGAAGAGCCGGGAGCTCATCCCCCCACCGAGGATGGTCGAGGCGACGGCGAGCGCGAACCGCCGCGGGTCCGCGTTGGAGGTCCCACGGCCCCCAAGGATGAGGTGGGCCTGCTCGGTGGCCCGGGGAACGGCCAGCGTGGTGGCCGGGGCGTAGATGGCCGAGTCCGCGGCACGGCGCGCAGCCGGGGACGCGCCGTCGACCAGCGCCCAGCCCGCCGTCCGCGCGCCCGCGAGCACGGCGTCGCACACGGCGTCGTGGGCGAGGTTGCCGGCCGCTGTCACCACCAGCTCGGCCGGGGCGTAGTGCGCGCGGTAGTGGGTCACCATGGCGTCACGGGAGAGCGCAGCGATGCTCTCGGGCGTGCCGCCGATCGGCCGGGCAAGCGGATGACCGGCCAGCACCGTCTCTGTGAACCGCTCGTGGGCGAGGTCCGCGGGATCGTCGAGTGCCATCGCCAGCTCCTCGAGGATGACCTCACGCTCGGTCTCGACGTCGGCGGGATCGAGGACGGACGACGTGACCATGTCCAGGAGCACCTCAGTCGCCAGCGGAAGGTCGGCGTCGAGGACCCGCGCCCAGTAGCAGGTGTAGTTCTTGGCGGTGGCAGCGTTGGCCTCCCCGCCGACGGCGTCGAACGCGGCGGCGATGTCGTAGGCAGTGCGTGTGACGGTGCCCTTGAAGAGGAGGTGCTCCAGGAAGTGGGTCGCGCCGGCGTGCTCGTCCGCCTCGTCGCGCGAGCCGACCGCCACCCACGCGCCGAGTGCCACCGAACGGGTGGAGGGGATGTCCTCGGTGAGCACGCGGATCCCGCCCGGGAGGATGGTGCGCCGGATCAGGGCGCCGTCCTGCGTGAGGGAGAGGCCGGGATCGGCGCTCGTGCCCGAGGGCAGTGGCACCACGGACCAGGGGGCGGAGTGACGCATCCCGCCCATCGTACCTACCCGAGGCTGGCCGACTCCCCCGGCGCCACCTGCCGCTCGTCGTCGCCAACCCTGATGGTGACCGTTCCCGGGTTGTCGGGCGCCGCCGTCACCGTGATCGCGTCACGGCGGAGTTCGACGGCGAGATGGTTCGACCGGAACACCAGGGGGAACCGGAGTCCCTCCCACCGCTCGGGCAGGGCCGGCCGGAACCGGAGCACGTCCCCGTGCACCTCGAAGCCGGCGAAGCCCTGGACGACGACGAACCAGACGGCGCCGCATGCCGCCGTGTGGATTCCGCCGAGGAACGATCCCCCGCTCATCACCTTCTTGCTCTGGTTGTACAGGTCGATGCTCGAGGCCTCCTCGAAGTAGCGGAACGCCTCCTCGGGCAACTCGGCCTTCGACGCGATGAGGGCATGGGCGGACGGGCTCAGCGATGACCCGTGCTCGGTGCGCGGCTCGTAGTAGAGGTAGTTGGCCCGCATCACCTCGGGCGGGAAGATGTCGATCAGGGCGAAGAGTTGGAGCACGTCCGCCTGCTTGAGGACCTGGGTACGGACGGCCACGCCGTTCGGCCAGCCCCAGTACTCGTCGGGGTCGATCAATCTCTGCCGGACGACGTCCGGTGTCACGTCCTCGAGGCTGAAGTAGCCGTCGAACTGCTCGATCAGCTTCGTCCGGGGATCCGGCTCCGGCAGGTACATGAGATCGGCGTGCTCCCGCCAGTCCGCGACATCATCCTCGTCGAGCCCGAGCCGGCCCAGCAGGGCGGAGAGCTCGGCAGGCGCACGCTCGGACATCGCGTCGTGGATCTCCACGGCCTTCTCGAGGGCGTACTGGGCCAGGTACATCGTGTAGGCGTTGTTGTCCACGTTCTCGTGGTACTCGTCCGGTCCGAGGAGGCGGATGAGCTCGAAGCGGTTCTTGTCCTTCTTGAAGTGGGCCCGGGAGACGAGGAAGTCCGCCACCTCGAAGGCGATCTCCGCGCCGCCCTCCACGATGAAGGACCAGTCCCCGGTTGCCTCGTAGTAGCGCCACAGCGCGTACACGATGTCGGGCGAGACGTGGATCTGCCAGCAGTTGAAGTGGTTCCGCATGGCGCGGCCGGTGAGGACGTCCGGGAAGAAGATGTCCGGGAAGAGCTCGTCCCCGGTCTTCCCGCTCGCCCACGCGTAGTACGCACCCCGGTATCCGAGGCGCGCGGCCTTCCGACAGGCACCGGGCAGGGTGTCGTGCCGGTACATGAGCACGTTCCGTGCCAGGTCGGGCCGGGTGTAGGTGAGCATCGGGAGGTTGAAGATCTCCTGGTCCCAGAAGGCTGCGCCCTGGTACACCTGGCTGGACAGTCCCCGGGCGCCGATCGGGAGCCGCGCGTGGGAGGGGGTGTGGATGATGTTGTGGAACAGGCTGAAGCGCGTGAGGACCTGGGACTCGAGGTCACCGATCACCTCGATGTCGCTGGCCGCCCAGACGTCCTCCCACCGGCGGGAGTGTCGGGCGAACAGCTGGTCGTAGCCATCGGCCACCGCCGCGGCCGCCGCGGCGGCCGACTCCTCGCCTGGCTGTGCCACGTCGTTGTCGTGGTGGATGGACACGGCCTTCTCCACGACCACCTCGTCACCCGCCGCCAGGCTGAACCCGAACTCCCGGAGGATCCGGTTCCCTCCCGTGCGCACGTGGGCGGACCGCGGCTCCACGCCGCTCACGCGGCAACCCTCGACAACCGAGATCCGCGTCCCGAGTTCGACGGTCGTGAGGTCGATGCCCACCAGTCCGTCCTGCTCGTACGACTCCCGGGTCGCGAAGTGCTCACCGCTGAGACTCCACACATTGCCGTCGATCCCGGTGACGATCGTCAGGGCGCAGGGGGCGTGGGCGGTCACTCGCGTGCGGGACACCACCAGCCGGACGTCGTCCATGCTCGCGAACCGCTCCTCGACGAGTGAGACCGGGACGCCCCCCTCGCCCCGCCAGCCGGATCGGCGGGAGAACAGCCCGCTGCGGAGGTCCACCCTCCGTTCGAAGTCGTGGGTCCCGCTCACCGGCACGGGCACTCCGTCCACCGACGCCGCCAGGAACAGCCCATTCGGGACGTTGCACAGTTCGGTGAGGGCGCCCTCCGACGCCGTGTCCCAGGTGTCCGCGACGATGCAGCCGACCAGTTCGTCCGGGCCCCACTCCGCCAACGTGCCCCGATACCCCAGGTAGCCGTTGCCGATCATGAAGCTGCTCCCCGTGGTGGCGATCTGGTCCGGGTCGAGCGCCCCCTCGAAGAACTCCCACCCCGTCTCCGTCGCCAACCCATTGCGCAACTCCATGACTCCCCGTCCTCTCGCGGTGCACCGATTCGTGCCGATCATCCTACCGATCAGGCGTTCAGGACACGGCCGTTTGGCACAACGAGAGGCTGTCCGGCACAGCGAGAGGCCCCGCGGACCGTGGTCCACGGGGCCCCTGGCGGGCCGGATCTCAACCCTTGACCGCACCTCCCAGCATCCCGCGCACGAAGTAGCGCTGGAGGCCGAGGAAGACTGCCACCGGCACCACCATGGCGATGAACGCGCCGGCGGAGAGGATGTGCCAGTCGGAACCACGCGTACCAGTGAGGTCAGCGAGGCGGACGGTGAGCGGTGAGACGTCAGGGCTGGAACCGAACACCAGACCGACGAGCAGGTCGTTCCAGACCCACAGGAACTGGTAGATCCCGAACGCGGCGATGGCCGGGACGAGCAGCGGGAAGAGCACCTGGAAGAAGATCTTCACGTGCCCGGCACCGTCCACCCTCGCTGCCTCGATGAGCGACCGCGGGATGTCCATCATGAAGTTGTGCAGCATGAAGATCGCCAGTGGAAGCGCGAAGATCGTGTGCGACAACCACACGGGCCAGAAGGACCCCGTGATGCCCCAGTTGTTGTACTGCGTGAGCAGGGGGATGAGGGTGATCTGGATCGGGACGATCTGGAGTGCGAAGACCGCCACGAACAGTGCGTTCCGGCCGGGGAACTCCATCCACGCGAACGCGTAGGCCGCGAGCAACGCCAGCGTGATCGGGATCATCACGGCCGGGAGCGTGATCACCACCGTGTTGACGAAGGCGCTGCCGAAGCTGTTGGTGCCCCGGGTGAAGACGTCCACGTAGTTCTCGGTCGTGATCGCCGGATTCGCGAAGAAGGTCCACCACCCACTCGTCCGGATCTCGGCCGCCGGACGGAACGAGGTGACGAAGAGCCCGAAGGTCGGGATCGTCCACAGCACCGCGATGATGATCGCCGCCGCGGTTGCCCATGGGGAGCTCAGCCGGTTCTTGGCGTCGATCGCCCGCTGCTCGGCCTTGCTGAGCTTCTTGGGCTTGGCGTCGGCCTTCATTGCGGGAACAGGAGGATTCGGATTCGTGGTGGTCATCGCTGCTCCTCCGAGAGCTTCATCTGGCGGATGTTGTAGATCACCAGGGGGATGATAATGACGAAGAGCAGGACGGCGAGCGTGGCACCGATGCCGCGCTGACCCGTCCGGAAACTCTGGATGTAGAACTCGTTCGCGACGATCGAGGTCCTGAAGTTGCCGCCGGTCATCGAGTAGACGATGTCGAAGACCTTCAGCGTGGTCATCGAGATCGTCGTCAGGACGACCACGAGGGCGGGCCGGATGGAGGGCACCGTCACCGAGGCGAACATCCGCAACTGGCTCGCGCCATCGAGCTTCGCAGCCTCGATGATGTCATCGGGGATGGCCTTGATGGCGGCGGAGAGGATGGTCATCGCGAAGCCGGACTGGATCCACACCATGACTGCGATGAGGAACAGGGTGTTCGACGGCCAGTTCAACAGGAACTGCTGGGTCTCGAATCCGAACCACACCAGCAACTGGTTCATCAGGCCCGTCTGTGGTCGATTCGTCGGCTTGTAGTCGTAGACGAACTTCCAGATGATGCCCGCACCGACCATCGAGATGGCCATCGGCAGGAAGATCAGGGCCTTCGCCTGCTTCTCGAACGGCGAGCGGTCCACGATCACGGCGTAGATGAGGCCGAACACGGTTGACAGCAGCGGCACCAGCACCACCCAGAGCGCGGTGTTCAGCAACACCGTTCTCAGCTCTGGATTGGTGAAGACCGCCGTGTAGTTCTCGATCCCCACCCACTCCTGCTGGTTCCCGCTCTTGAACGATCCGAGGATCGTGGAGATGGCCGGGTAGACGAGTCCGAAGAGGATGAGCAGGACGGTCGGGCCGAGGAAGGCGATGATGACGAGCCACCGCGGCATCTTCGGAAGTTCGGAGACGAGCAGGAGAGCCGTCATGACGACGACGAACAGGAGGACCGCCACGACCATGACCGCGAGCTTCTGGGCGCTGCTATCGGCTCCTAGAAGGAAATCCATGAGAGTCCTTTCAGTCGGACGAGTACGTGCCGAACGGATGGAGGGGAGGAAAGAAGCTCCCATCCATCCGTCCGGCGTACTCGGTCAACGGATCACGGCCAGCTGGCCTCGATGTCGTCCAGGACGGCCTGCGAGTCCTTGCCCTCGGCGATCCACTGCGTCATGTTGCTCCAGAACGTGCCGGCGCCGACTGCGCCCGGCATGAGGTCGGAGCCGTCGAAACGGAAGATCGTGTTCGGGTCGGTCAGCAGCTCATAGGCCAACTGGTCGATCGGGGACTCCAGGTTCGCGGGGTCGAGTTCGGAGTTCGCCGTCACCCAGCCGGGTCCGGAGACCTTGGCCTTCTCGTTCGCCCACTCCGGGCTGGTGAGGTAGGCCTGGAAGGCGGCAACCTCGGGCCGGTCGGAGAACGCGACGGTGAACTCGCCGCCACCGAGCAGCGGCTTCTCGTCGGCGGTCAGGCCGGGCAGGTAGAAGGCGAAGACCTCCCCGTTCTCGGAGATGTCGATGCCCTCCGGCCAGTTGGCCTGGTAGAAGGAGGCCTGGCGGTGCATGAAGCACGCGCCGTCGAGGATCGGCAGGCCCGCGTCACCGAAGGAGGTGGTGGCGATCGAGGTCACGCCGCCGAGGCCGCCGTTGACGTAGTCGTCGTTGCGGAGGATCTCGTCGGCGAGGTTCATGGCCTCGAGGATCTGCGGGTCGTTGAACGGGATCTCGTGGGTCACCCACTGGTCGTAGACGTCCGGGCCCGCCACGCGGAGGACGAGGTCCTCGATCCAGTCGGTTGCCGGCCAGCCGGTGGCGTCGCCGGACTCGATGCCGGCACACCACGGCTTGGAGTCGGGGTGGTCCGCGGCGATCTGGTCGGACAGAGCCAGGAGCTCGTCCCAGGTCTCCGGAATCTCGTAGCCGTTGTCCGCGAAGGCCATCGGCGAGTACCACACGAAGGACTTCGCGTTGGCGCCCAGCGGGGCACCGTAAAGGGTTCCGTCGACGCTGCCGTACAGCTTCCACGCCTCGTTGTAGTACTGGTCGATGTTGGACTCAGCGGCCTCGCCGACCGGGACCATCGCGTCCGGGAAGTCGGTGGCGATCTTCTCGATCAGGCCCGGCTGCGGGACGTAGGCGACGTCCGGCGCGTTCCCTGCCTCGATGCGGACCAGGAGCTGGGCCTCGAACTGGCGTGAACCCTCGTAGTTGACGGTTGCCCCGGTGCACTCCTCGAACGGGATGTAGGAGTCGATATGGGGCTGGTCCTCCGGGGAGACGATGGAGGTGTACACCGACACCTGGGTCCCCGAGAGGTCGCCGTACTGCTCGAAGGCCGCGCAGTCGACGTCGCCACCGGCGTCGCCGCCGCCGTCACCGCCGCCGTCGCCACCGCAGGCGCTCAGCACGAGGGTCGTCGCCGCGAGCGCAGCGACCACTCCCATCCTTCTCGGAATTCGCATGACTGCTCCTTTGCCTTCCATGTTTGTGGGGGTTCTCCTAGCGTGGCACAGATCACTGCGCGGCGAGGAATCCCCGCGTAACATTTCGCCATCAGCGCCGGGCGCCGACTGGCCATGGGAAACGCACCGGTGCCGGGCGATCGGGTAGGGGGGCCGGGTTGCCCGGCCCCCTCCCACACCACCGGACATGCGGGCCCGCATCCGGCGGTTCGTCAGACCGTTAGTCGGAAGCGCTCCCATGCTTGGTGCAGGCTGATGAGGCCCTGACGGTCCCAGTAGCGGCGCGGCAGGGCACGCTGGAGCACCGCGGAGCCCGCGATGCGCCAGTATCCCTTCGAGGAGTTGCTCCAACGGATCGCGCTCAATGGTGGGATGCCCAACTGTGCGAGCATCCGCCGCTTGGTCGCGTACCGTTTCCACTGCTTCCAGTGGATCTGCCGCATGCGGCGGTGAAACCACTTGTCCAGGTCCCGGAACACCCTGGGGGTGTCCGCGATCCGGAAGTAGGCCATCCAGCCACGCACGAACCGGTTCAGCCGCGTCTACGCACTGGCCGTCTTGGCGGTGACGGGCTTCACCCTCCGTGGCGGGCTCACCCCAACCAATACGCCTTCTACGCGGTTCGTGTTCCTCG
>JALHHV010000411.1 GCA_022837365.1 Desulfovibrio sp.
CAACGCGCCTTCGCCAACTTCACCCAGCAGCAGGTGGACGCCATCTTCCACGCCGCCGCGGCCGCCGCCACGGCGCAGCGCATCCACCTCGCGCGCATGGCCGTGCAGGAAACGGGCATGGGCATTCTGGAAGACAAGGTGATCAAGAATCACTTCGCCTCGGAGTACATCTACAACAAGTACAAGGACGACAAGACCTGCGGGGTCATCCGCGACGACCCGGCCTACGGCTACCGCGAGGTGGCCGCGCCCATCGGGGTCATCGCGGGCATCATCCCCACCACCAACCCCACCTCCACCACCATCTTCAAGGCGCTGCTGGCGCTGAAGACGCGCAACGGCATCATCTTCGCGCCGCACCCGCGGGCCGCGAAATCCACGGTGGAGGCCGCGCGCATCGTGCACGAGGCCGCCGTGGCCGCGGGCGCACCGCGCGGGGTCATCGGCTGGGTGGAAGCGCCCACCCCCGACCTGACCCGCCAGCTCATGCAGCACCGGGGCGTGGCGCTCATCCTCGCCACCGGCGGGCCGGGCATGGTGCACGCCGCCTACAGCTCGGGCAAGCCCGCCATCGGCGTGGGCGCGGGCAACACTCCGGTGGTGCTGGACGCCACGGCCAACGTGAAGATGGCGGTGAACTCCATCATCCTGTCCAAGACCTTCGACAACGGCATGATCTGCGCCTCCGAACAGGCGGTCATCGTGGAGGACGCGGCGGCGGACGCGGTGAAGGCGGAATTCGCGGCGCGCGGCTGCCACTTCGCCACGCCGGAAGAAGCGGAAGCCCTAGCGGGCGTGGTGTTCACCAACGGCAAGCTGAACTCGGCCATCGTGGGCCGCACGGCGGCGGAAATCGCGGCCATGGCGGGCATCGGCGTGCCGCAGACCACCAAGATCCTCATCGCGGAACGGGACGCCATCGACCCGCTGGACCCGTTCGCGCACGAGAAACTCTCGCCCGTGCTGGGCTTCTACCGCGCGCCCGACTTCGCCACCGCCGTGGACATGGCCCAGCGCCTGGTGGAACTGGGCGGAGCCGGGCACACCTCCGTGCTGTACACCGACGAGGCCAACCGCGAGCGCATCGTCCACTTCCAGGACGTGCTGACCACCGGGCGCACCCTCATCAACATGCCCTCGTCGCAGGGGGCCATCGGCGACGTGTACAACTTCGAGCTGGCCCCCTCGCTGACGCTGGGCTGCGGCTCGTGGGGCGGCAATTCCGTCAGCGAAAACATCGGGGTGAAGCATCTCATGAACATGAAGACCGTGGCCGAACGGCGCGAGAACATGCTGTGGTTCCGGGTGCCCCCGAAGATCTACTTCAAGATGGGGGCGCTGCGGCTGGCGCTGGAGGACATGCGCGACAGAAAACGCGCCTTCATTGTCACCGACCGCACCATGGAAGACCTGGGCCACGTGAGCAAGGTGACGGCTGTGCTCGAAAAGCTGGGCATCCAGTTCCGGGTGTTCAGCGACGTGAAGCCCGACCCCGACCTGTCGGGCACCTACGCCGCGCTCGATTCCATCCGCGCCTTCCAGCCGGACAATTCCATCCGCGCCTTCCAGCCGGACATGTTCATCGCCCTCGGCGGCGGCTCACCCATGGACGCGGCCAAGATCATGTGGCTGATGTACGAGCAGCCGGACCTGAAGTTCGAGGAGATCTCCCTGCGCTTCATGGACATCCGCAAGCGGGTCTACGCCTTCCCGGCCTTGGGCAAGAAGGCGGTGATGGTGGCGGTGCCCACCACCTCGGGCACCGGGTCGGAGGTGACGCCCTTCGCTGTGATCACCGACGACGCCACGGGCATGAAGTACCCCATCGCCGACTACGAACTGACGCCGGACATGGCCATCGTGGACCCGGAATTCGTCATGGACATGGCTGGACGCCCTGACACACGCGGTGGAGGCGTTCACCTCCACCTATGCCAACAACTTCAGCGACGGCAACGCGCTGGAGGCCGTCCGGCTGGTCTTCAAGTACCTGCGCCGGGCCTACACCGAGGGCGCGCGCGACGTCATGGCCCGCGAAAAAATGCACTACGCGGGCACCATTGCGGGCATGGCCTTCGCCAACGCGTTCCTTGGCGTGTGCCATTCCATGGCCCACAAGCTGGGGGCCGCGTTCCACATGCCGCACGGGCTTGCCAACGCGCTGCTGCTCTCGCACGTCATCGAGTACAACGCCACCGACACCCCCACCAAGCAGGGGCTGATGCCCCAGTACCGCTACCCCTTCGTCAAGGGCCGCTACGCGCGCATCGCCGACATGCTGGGCCTGACCGAAGGCTGCGGCGACGACCGCGACCGCAAGGTGGCCCGGCTGGTGCAGGCCATCGAAAAACTGAAGGCCGACCTGAACATTCCCGGCTCGCTGCGCGAGGCGGGCATCGCCGAGGCGGACTTCATGGAGCGGCTGGACCTGCTGGCCGAACAGGCCTTCGACGACCAGTGCACCGGCGGCAACCCGCGCTACCCGCTGATAGCCGAAATCCGCGAACTGTACCTGAAGGCGTACCACGGCGCGCCGCTGGCCTCGCTGGCCCGCCCGGACAGGACGTAGCCGGGGCAGGAGAGGGAACAGCGGCACGCAGCGCGGAAGGCCGGACGGCCACGAAACGCCCGCCATCGACACAAAGGGCCTTGCGGCGAATCCCGCAAGGCCCTTTCGTCGTCACGGAACAGCGGCGGTACCGCAGCGCTTACGCCCCGACCCCAGCCACCAGCGCAATACCCGTCCGTTCGGCCACATCCGCCGCCGTGGTGCACAGGCGCTCGTTCTTCGCCAGCGCCCGCAGCAACGACATGTCGGCCTGCACATGGTGGCGCGGCTGGTTTGAAGCGCTGTACGCGTGCCCGGCCTGCCGCAACGAAAACCCGGCCATGCACACAGGCGCGCCCTTCAGCAGCAAGGCCAGCACCACAGCGAACACCCCGGTGGAAGGCTTCGCAACTTCCGTCGAGACATCGACCCCGGTCGCATCGAGGACAAGCTGCGCCCTCTGGTCGTACCCGAGCACCGCGACATCGTCCCATGCATAACCCAAGGCGCGCAGGCAGCGCCGGGCCGCAGCGAATCCGCACCCCACATCGATGTACACCAACAGCCCGGTGCGCAGGCCGCCGAGCATCGCGCGCGCTTCGTGGTTGGCGATCGAATCGCCGAACATGAACCCCGACATCACCGTAACCGCAGGACTTGGCAGGGCAAGCCGCCGGGCTATCGCACCGGAAGCGTTGACGCAAACCACCTCCGCATCCCCTGCCCATCCGGGCAGCAGCGGATCCGGCGCAGAGGCCAGCACCAGCGTGGGCCCACGAAAAGGACGTACATTCAACCGAACCATACCCTCTCCCCGCATGGCGCGGAAATGCACAGGACGCAGGCATCGCCCTGAAAAACCGCAACACCCGCAAATACGGCCGTATTCCCTGGCATGCCGACGCCGTATGCGGTCCGCTCCGGCCTCCCGGGCCTCCCGGACCGCCGGGGGGCCAGCCTTGCCAACGGCTTCCCAATACCCGAAAAAGAAAGAGGCTTGCAAGGATGTCCTGGCAAGCCTCTGATCTTTCTGGTTGCGGGGGCCGGATTTGAACCGACGACCTTCGGGTTATGAG
>JALHHV010000412.1 GCA_022837365.1 Desulfovibrio sp.
CGCCGCACGGCCCGGCCGGGATTTCCCGCCGCCGCACGGGCGTTGCCGGGGCGGGCGCGCGCCCGCGCATGTCCCCGTCAACCTTGACAGCCCCCACCCCCGTTGTTACCCGTTTGTGCTACTGCAAGAACTGCATCCTCGTGATGCCGGAGCCTTCATGCCCAGCCTCGGACAGCGCGAAACCCAGGTGCTTGCCACCATCATCGAAAGCTACATCGCCTCGGCCTCGCCCGTGGGGTCTCGCGCCGTGGCCGAATGCTCGGGCCTGCACCTTTCCCCGGCCAGCATGCGGGCCACCATGTCCGACCTGACCGACCTCGGCTACCTGGAGCAGCCGCACACGTCCGCAGGACGGGTTCCGACAGCGCGCGCCTTCCGGCTGTACGTGGACAGCCTGCTGCGCCTGCGCCCGCTGGGCAGCGTCGAGCGCGAGGCCATCGCCGACGAGCTTTTCCGGCAGGAACTGGAGATTTCCGGCATCCTGCGCCGCGCCGCCAACCTGCTGTCCGGCCATGCCCGGCAACTGGGCATGGTGGTGGCCCCCAGCGAGGACGAGGCCCGCTGGCGCAGCATCGAGTTCGCTCCGGCGGCGGAAGGGCTGGTGCTGGCCGTGCTGATGCTGGAAGGCGGCCTGGTGCGCACCCGCACCGTGCGCGTGGACGGGCGCTACGGCCAGGACGAACTGGTGCGCTTCGGCAACTACCTCAACGAACATTTCCGGGGCCTGCCCCTGTCCGAGGCGCGCAACCGCATCGGCCGCGAACTGGCCCGCGCGGGCTCGCGGCTGGAAGAGATGTGCATGCGCGCCCTGGACCTGTCGCGGCGCGCCGTGGAGCACATGGGCGACGACCGCGAACTCATCGTCAACGGCACGCTGAACATGCTGGACCACGCGGAGTTCACCGACGTGGGCCGCATGCGCGACCTTCTGGCCGCCATCGAGGAACGCTCGCGCCTGCTGGAACTGCTGGACCGCACCCTGTCCGAAGAGGACGTGCGCATCACCTTCTGTCAGGACGTGCCGGAAGGCGCGCCGGACGGGCTGCGCGGATGCAGCGTGGTCAGCGCGGCCTACGGCGGCGACACGCCGCGCGGTGTGGTCAGCGTGGTGGGGCCGCTGCGCATGGACTACGCCAAGATCGTGCCGGTGGTGCAGTGCGTGTCGCGCGCGCTCACCCAGCTGCTGCGCGAACGCTTCGCCGCGCCGCCCTCCCTGCTGCCGTAGTCCGGGCCAATTTCATCCGTTTCAGGACGCATGCAACCCGCCCCCCGGCGGGAGATGTTCAACGACGACTTCACGCATCAGGATTTCAAGGAGATTCAGGAACATGCCCCCCAGCAACGTGTTCAAGGACAATGTGGAGATCAGCCCCGAGGCCGAGGCCGCCGCGCCCTCGCGGAACCCGGCCCCGGCGGCCCCCGGCGCCATGCCCGCCGTGATGGACGATGACGATCTGCGCGAGCAGTGCGCGGCCCGGCTGTGCCCGGAATGTCCCGTACGGGCCGAGGCCGATGAACAGCGCCTGCGCGCCCTGGCGGAAATGGACAATTTCAAGAAGCGCCTGCAACGCGAAAAGGACGACCAGGTGCGCTACGCCGCCGAGGTAGTGCTGGCGGACCTGCTGCCCACCCTGGACAACCTGGACTTGGCCCTGCAATACGGGCGCGGCAACGCGGCCTGCAAGGACATGCTGATGGGCGTGGAAATGACCCAAAAGCTGCTGCTGGACGCGCTGAAGCGCCACGGCCTGGAGCCGGTGGGCGAGGCGGGCGAACCGTTCAGCCCGGAAATCCACGAGGCCATCGGCGCCGAGGTGCGGCCCGACCTGCCGGAGAACACCGTGTGCG
>JALHHV010000413.1 GCA_022837365.1 Desulfovibrio sp.
ATGGACGGGTTCACCGGTTATGCCGACGTCACGGTTATGCCGAACCTTGAAGTGTCGTGCCTGGTGGAGAGCGTGGCGGGCCGAGGAACTTCGGCATAATCACAGGGATTGGAGCCAGGCGAGCAGGGGGTCGTCGGGGTGATAGTCGCCGGCTGGCGTGTCGGGTTGGCGGGTGCGCTCAAGCGCAGTGCGCTTGATGTTCAGGTCGGCGTGCAGGTAGATGCTGGTCGTCCCGATGGACTCGTGACCCAGCCATAGGGCGATGACGGCGCTGTCGATCCCAGCCTCAAGGAATCGCATGGCCGCGGTGTGCCGCAGGGTGTGGACCGTGACGTGCTTGCCTACGAGCTCGGGGACGCTGGTCACGGCACGGCTCACGTGCATGGTGAGTCGTTGCTGCACCGCGTCCGGTGACAGGGAGCGGCCTTGCGGGTTGGGGAAGAGCGCCTCACCAGGACGGTCCATGCGTTCTTGCAGGTAAGTGGCCAGCACCGCGGTAGAGGCTGTTGTCAACGGGGTGGTCCGGACCTTGCGTCCTTTGCCGGTGCAGGCAACGTGCGGGCCGTCGCCGAGGTGGAGGTTGGAGGGGGTCAGGCCGGTGATCTCGCTGAGCCGCAGCCCGGTCTGTACCGCGAGGGTGAACATCGCGTGGTCGCGGCGGCCGGTCCATGTATCAGTGCTGATCGATCCCAGTAGTGCCTGCGTCTGGGCGCTGGTCAGGAACGTCGGCTGGGGTCTGGGCTTCTTCTTGACCGGGATGGCGTGGATCTGGGCGACCGTGTGCAGCTGCTCCGGGGATGCCTTCGTCGCGTAGAACCCCATGAGGGACTTGATCGCCGCCAGGCGCAGGTTTCGGGTGGCCACGCTGTTGCCGCGCCCCGTCTCCAGGTGTTCGAGGAAAGCCAGCACGCGCGCCACATCGATGTCGGTGGTCTGGAGCTGGTGGACGGGGGCGTGAACAGTTTCGGACAGGAAGCCGAGGAACAGCTTCCAAGTGTCCCGGTAGGTGCGGATGGTCGCACCGCTCATGGCGCGCTGGGTCATCAGGTAGGCGGTGAAGTACTCCTGCAGGATCGGGGCGAGGGCGCCCATCAGGAGTCCTGTTCTTCCTCGAGCCGCCGAGCGGCGATGGCGGCGACCTCGGGCGCGGCCTGCAAGTACCAGTAGGTGTCCGCGGGGTCGGAGTGGCCGAGCCAGACCGACAGGAGCGTCAGCGTCCTGGCCGGGTCGCGCCCGGCCCGGTAGGCCTCGATCATCGTCTGGGTCGCGAAGGCGTGACGCAGGTCGTGGGGGCGTGGTGTGGCGCCGGGCCGCGCTGGTACTCGGCGATGGCTCGGCACGAGGTCGAGTCCAGGAGCACGATCCGCTGCCGCCCGAACTTCGCCTGGGAGATGATGACGACACCGTCGTCCAGGTCGAGGTCGCCGATCGTGAGCCTGAGCGCCTCCCCGATCCGCATCCCGGTGACCGCCAGCAGCCCCGTCAACGTCTTCATCGTGGCCGCCCGCAGCGGGCTGAACAGCTCGTCGGCAGCGTGCACGAGGGCACGGACGTCGGCGTCGGAGTACAGGTACGGGGTCGCCCGCCGTGGCCCGGCCGGCCCTTGGTTGGCGGGCGGCACCGCCACTGGCAGGCCGGACGCGGCCAGGTAGGTCGCGAACTGCCGGACCGTGGAGAGCCGATAGGACCACCACGAGGGAGCGGCTCCAGTGGGTGCGTGGGCCCACGCCAGGGCCTGCCCGCGTGTGAACAGTAGCCCGTCGTCCGCTGGTGGCAACGTTGCGACGAACTGGGTGAGGAGTCGTTCGACCTTGCTGTCCGGTTGGTACCCACGCTGCGCCCGGAACTCCATGTACTGGCTGACGAGGCTGGTGAAGTCAGGCACGGTCGGCCTCCCCGGGCCAGGGCCGGACCAGGACGCGCAGCGCGGACAGATCGAAGGATGCGTAGACCATCGTGACCCCAGCGCTGCGGTGGCCAAGCAACTCGCCCACCTCGGTCAGGGTTCCGCCACCGGCGAGCACCGCGCGGGCAGCGGAGTGCCGCAGGCGATGAGCCCGGACCGTCCCGAGGCCGGCCCGAGCGGAGTGCCTGGCCACGACCTGGGTCACCGCCGACCCATTCATCGGCGCATCCTCCACGCTTACCTGCAGGAAGACCTCGCGGCGGGTGACGCAAGTCGGGCGTTGGTGCAGGTAGGCGACCAGCGCCTGACCCACGTCGTCCGGCATCGGATAGGTCCGCCGACCACCGCCCTTGACCGTCGCGGTGATCGTTGCCGATGCCCAGTCGATGTCGTCCAGGCGCAAGCTGGCCACCTCACCCGCGCGCAGACCCAGCCGGAACAGCATCAGCAACAGCGCGTAGTCTCGCGCGCCGGTGCGGGTGTGCCGCTCCGTGGCGTCCAGCAGCCGCTTGACGTCCTGCAGCGGAAGCGCCTTGGGCAGGCGCCCCGAGCTGTGGACCACCACCGGCCCGACCGCACCACGCAGGTCGCAGCTCGTCCAGCCCGACGTCCACGCGAATCCCAGGAACGACCGGATCGAGGTGGCGATCAGCTTCAACGTCACTGGTGCGTATCGGCCACCCAGGTCGGTCACGTAGCAGCGTACCTGTGGGGCTGACACGCCCCACAGGTCCACTGCCCCATCAGCACCGGCCAACAGCGACAGGAACGGCCGGACATGACGCGAGTAACACTCCACCGTCCCCGGCGCCGAACCCTTCACGGCGCTGAGGTATTCGGCGAAGGCACCCAAAGCCTCCTCCCCGACGATCCGGCTCCCGCCACGGTCTCCGTCAGCGTCACCGTTCATGGCAACATCTCCCTTCCAAGAGTCAGGAAGATCAGCGTGCCGTCACCGCGACACTGCCGTGGTTATGCCGAAGTTCCTCGGCCCGCCACGCTCTCCACCA
>JALHHV010000414.1 GCA_022837365.1 Desulfovibrio sp.
CATGCTCGACGCCATCATGTTCCTGTCCGGCACCATGGTCATGGTGCTCGAAATGGTGGGGGCGCGCCTGCTGGCCCCGCACCTGGGCACCTCGGTCATCGTCTGGACCAGCCTCATCGGCGTGGTGCTGGCCAGCCTGAGCGCGGGCTACTGGCTGGGCGGCCGCCTGGCCGACCGCACCCTGTCGCGGCGCACCCTGTCGCGCATCCTGGCCGGGGCCGCGCTTTCCGTGCTGGCCGTGGCCCTGGCGCACGGCAGGGTCGTGGGCTGGGTGGCCGGGGGGCTGGATTCGCTGTACGTGGCCGCCGTGGTGGCCGCGGTGGTGCTGTTCGCCGTGCCGGGCGTGCTGTGCGGCATGGTGTCGCCCTACGTGGTGCGGCTGGCCCTGTCGGACATGGACACCTCCGGCGCGGTGGTGGGGCGGCTGTACGCCGTGTCCACGGCGGGCAGCATCCTGGGCACCTTTCTGGGCGGCATGGTGCTGGTCTCGTGGTTCGGCAGCACGCTGATCCTGCACGGGGTGGCGGCCTGCCTGCTGGGGGCCTCGCTGCTGGCCCACCCCCGCGCGCCGCTGGCCCGGCTGGCGCTGCTGGCCGGGGTGGGTGCGCTGGCCTGGGCCGCGCACGCCTACGCCGCCTTTGCCGAGCGCTATTACGGCGTGCGGGTGACCGAGACCCCGTACAACCACATCCGCGTCTACGACGCCACCCAGGCCGGGCGGCCCCTGCGTCTGCTGGCCACGGATCCCGGCCGCTACCAGTCCGCCGCCTACCCCGACGACATGGCCGAACTGGCCCTGCCGTATACCCGGTTCTACGCCCTGGGACCGGCGCTGGTGCCCGGCGCGCAACGGGTGCTCATGCTGGGCGGCGGCGGGTATTCCGTGCCCAAGTGGCTGCTGTCAGGCCGGGCGGGGCTGGATGCCGGGGGGCTGCGGGTGGACGTGGTGGAACTGGACCCCGGCATGACCGAGGTGGCCCGCCGCCACTTCGGCCTTGCGGACGACGCGCGGCTGCGCATCTTCCACGAGGACGCGCGGGCCTTCCTGAACCGGCGGGCGGCGCGGATCGGGGCGGGAGCAAGCGGGAAAGAGGCCGGCGACGGCCGCTACGACCTGATCTTCACCGACATCTTCAACTCGTACTACTCCGTGCCCTTCCACGTGGGCACGGTGGAGGCGGCCCGCCACATGCGCACGCTGCTGGCCGACGACGGGGCCGTGGTCATGAACATCATCTCCGCCGCCGGGGGCGAGGACGGGCGGTTGTTCCGGGCCATCCGCGCGGCCTTTGCCGCCTCGTTCGCGGACGTGCGGGTGTACGCCGTGGCCACGGCCGATTCGCAGGACTACGTGCAGAACCTGATGCTGGTGGCGCGCCCGGCGGCGGGGCTGCCGGAGGTGCCCGCCGCGTTCCTGGCGCCTGAGGTGCGCGAAATGCTGGCCCGCCGCCTGAATCTCACCGATGCGGCAAACAACGGCGTGCCCCCTCTGACCGACGAGTACGCCCCGGTGGAGCGGTATGCGCTTGGGCTGGTGCGCTGGCGGTAGGGGCTGTTTCTAACTTGTCCTTTCGCCCGTTGGCGTCGTCAAACTTCGCCTGCCATGTCGGTCGAATACGATAAGAGTATACTCCCTCATGACAGGCTTGTTTTCCTTGCCAACGAACGAAAATCCTAAGTTAGAAACAGCCCCTGGAGATGATTTCCAGTCCGGAAACGGCCCCTGCGCGTTCGGGACGCCCGCCTTGCCACGTCCCCGGCCTTGCATCGTCCGCGTGATGCGTTATCCTGAAAGCTGGTTGCGTTCAAACGTTTCCGCTTTCCTGCCGGCCTTCATCGTCCTGCTTCTTCTGCTGGGCATGCTGGCGCTGGCCGCGCCCGCGCGCGCCGACGACAGCGAGGTGGGCTGCGTGACCACCGAATGGAAGTTGCTGGGCGCCAACCATCAGGTGTGCGTCTTCGCCTTCCAGGACCCGCGCATTCCCGGCGTGTCGTGCTTCATCAGCCAGGCCAAGACCGGCGGCATCAGCGGCAGCCTGGGCCTGGCCGAGGACCCCTCCAACTTCTCCGTCTCGTGCAGCCAGACCGGGTCCATCGTCATTCCCGACAAGCTGCCCGCCAAGGAAAACGTGTTCAAGGAATCGACCTCGGTGTTCTTCAAGGCCACCCGGGTCACCCGGCTGTGGGACAAGGAGCGCAACACCCTCGTCTACCTGGCGGTAAGCCGCAAGATCATCGACGGCTCGCCGTACAACTCCGTTTCCACGGTGCCCGTGCGGCCGTAGGGCCGTAGCGCTTTGTCCGGCCATACCCGCCAAAAAAAGCC
This sequence comes from Desulfovibrio sp., assembly GCA_022837365.1. GTDB lineage: Bacteria > Desulfobacterota > Desulfovibrionia > Desulfovibrionales > Desulfovibrionaceae > Cupidesulfovibrio. The sequence goes on from JALHHV010000414.1 coordinate 2,327, forward strand.
CGTCGCGCAAGCGGCGGGCTTTCATCGTCCAGGGCGGGGGAACAGGCAGGCGGGAAGGTTTCTAGGGACTCGCGCACGGTGATCTCCACGGTGCGGGCGTTGTTCCTCACGGCGTCCACCATCAGCGTGGCCGTCTCCTTGGTGTCGCAGTCGTACACGTCGATGATCTCGCCGCGCATGGGCACGGCATCCACATCGACTTCCACGAGATGGCCCGATTCGGTGTCGAAACCGTCCCACGCCATGGCGGCGCAGGGCAGGGCAAGGGACAGCAGCGCGGTGAGGACGAGCGGGCGGATGGTGTGCTTCATCCGGCCCGTGTAGCAGAGCCGGAACGGGGCGGCAAGCGCCTATTGTCCCACGCGGTTACGGAAGCATTTTGAGGAAATCCCCGTATCCCTCGGCCTGCATGGCCTCTCGCGGGACGAACCGCAGCGCGGCCGAGTTCATGCAATAGCGCAGTCCCGTGGGGGCGGGGCCGTCGGTGAACACGTGCCCCAGGTGCGACCCGGCGATGCGGCTGCGCACCTCGGTGCGCACCATCCACAGGGTGCGGTCCACGTGCTCGGTCACCGCGTCCCGGTCCACGGGCCGGGTGAAGCTGGGCCAGCCGGTGCCGTGCGGTCCACGTGCTCGGTCACCGCGTCCCGGTCCACGGGCCGGGTGAAGCTGGGCCAGCCGGTGCCCGAATCGTACTTGTCGGACGAGAGGAACAACGGCTCGCCGGATACCACGTCCACGTAGATGCCCTGGCGTTTTTCGTCCCAGTATTCGTTGCGGAAGGCGGGTTCGGTGCCTTCCTGCTGGGTGACCTCGTACTGTCGCGGGGTAAGGCGGGCGCGCAGTTCCTCGTCCGCGGGTTTGGCAAAACCTTGCCATGGTGCGGGTGCGGTCATGGCTGTATCTCCCGTGGCCCCTGGCGCGCCGGGGGCGGCGGAGCCTTGCGTCTGGAGGGTTGCGGCGACGGTGCCCGATGTGGCTGACGTGCCCGATGCACCGGACGCGTCCGGATCGGCAAGGGTCGGCTGCCCGGCCAGCAGGGCGAACAGCAGCACGGCCAGCACCAGCCACAGCAGGTCCGGCAGGCCGTCGCGCCCGCCAATGCGGCGGTATCCGGCGCGGGGTGCGGGCGGGGCCGCCGGTTCCGGATGTTCGGGGCGGGGCCGCCGGGCACGCGGCAATCGGGCGGCAACACGCGA
>JALHHV010000415.1 GCA_022837365.1 Desulfovibrio sp.
GGGGCAGGGGCGCCCGAAAACCCTAGCCGAACAGGTCCTGCTCTTCCTTGAGCAGCTTTTCGGCCACGGCGCGCGAGTCCACCTGGTATTCGCCGGATTCCACCTTGCTCTTCAGCGCGTCCACCTTTTCCTGCCGCACGTCGGGCGCGGCAAGGGCGGCGGAATACGCTTCGGTGCGCAGCTTGGCCTCGTTGGAAAGGCTCACCCGGTCTCCCTGGGGGGAAGACGCGGCGTCGCTTTCCTTGCGCGCGGAGGTGCGCTTGGTCTGAAGCTCGGACTGTTCCAGCTTGGTCCTGTACGGATCCAGGTTCTTGAGATAATTCTTGATTTCCATGGTTACCTCCCCGGGGGAGCATACCGTTTACCGGAACTCGAACCGCCTAGAGCATGGTTTCGTCCACCGTTTCGAGAGCGATGTGCCATAGCCGGTCTAGGATTCTCGCCTTCTCCGCTGGCGCTACCTCGACGGGGCCGTCCGGTCCGGTGCGAAACACCTGGATGTCCAGCTGCGTCGGAGGATACGTGAAGGTGAGCGTTTCTCCCAGTTCCTGTTCCAGCTTCTGCCGAATCTCTCGTACGACGGGGTTGTCGCTTCCCGCAAGCAGAAGATTCTCCATGATCTCGCGAGCCACGCGTTCCACCATGAACCTGCGCTTCACCTCTGGAGGAATGGCGCTTTCCTCCTCGCCCGACGCGAGTCGCATGGCCTGCCGGTAGCGGGCCAGCCTGCGCGCGGTCACAAGCTGCTTGTCGTAGTGCAGCAGCATGTTGCGAAGGTAAAACGAGTTCGTGGTCACGGTAGTCTCCCCTCGTATCGCCTATCGGCTGCCCTAGGGGGAAACTTTAGGGGGCGGACGCATTTTTTCCGAAAAAAACTTTCGGCCAATGCGGCGAGGGAAGACCCGCCCATGCACTCACCCCTCCTATCGGCGGCTGGCGCCGGAACATTAGGTGATTCTGGGGTGCGGCTGCATTCTTTTGGAGCAGGTAGGGATATCCCCCGGTGTGTATTGGGTGTTTCGCATCCGCATGGGGGGACATGGATGCACTGCCGCATGGCGGCGCGGTCACATGCATGGGATACGGCTGTGGGGATGGCGCGCTTGCGCCCGGACTCGCCATGGGGCATGACACGCGAGACGCGTCGCGTCGTATTTTTTCCCGGAGCCATGACCGCATGACCGATGCTTTCACGATGCCGCAAGGCTGCCCGGCGGCTTCCGCCGCCCTTGCCTCCCCCGCAGGCCCCTTCCGGGCGCTGCTGCCCGTGCTGCTGGCCTCCGGTTCGCCCCGCCGCCGCGAATTCCTGCACTCCCTCGGGCTGTCGTTCGAGGTGCATGGCAACGGCGCGGCCGAGCCCGATCCCCGCCCCGGCGAGTCCCCGGCGGACTACGCCCGCCGCGCGGCGGCGGCCAAGGCCGCCTCGGTGGCCGCGTCACGCGCCGGGTGGGTGGTCATCGCGGCGGACACGGTGGTGGCCCTGCACGGCGAAATCATGGGCAAGCCGCAGGACCGCGCCGATGCGCTGCGCATGCTCGCCCGTCTGGCCGGGCACACCCACGAGGTGGTCAGCGCCTGCTGCGTGGCCCTGCCGGACGGTACCCGCGAAACCTTTCACGCCGCCACCCGCGTGACCATGTGGGATGCGCCCCCCGCCGCGCTGGCCGCCTATGCCGCCACGGGCGAGCCCGACGACAAGGCCGGGGCCTACGGCATTCAGGGCGTGGGCGCGTTTCTGGTGGAATCCATCGACGGCTCGTGGAGCAACGTGGTGGGGCTGCCCGTGGCGGAACTGGTCCGGCTGCATCGAACCGGCGGTCCGGCAACCGGCAGACGGACAGGCAGGATACGGAGCACAGGCATGAACACGATGCACGACAATGGGCCGGAGCCCTGCGCCCCGCCGCAAGCCCCGCGAGGTCTGGACAGGCTGGCGCTGGAAGTGGCCCGCGTATGGTACGCCGGGCGCAGCCCCGTGGCCCCCGGCACCGTGGGGTCCGCCGTGGCGGCGCTGCTGGCGCCGTGGCTGTTCCTGCCCCTGCCGTTGGGCTGGCGCGTGGCGCTGCTGCTGGCGGTGTTCTGCGGCGGGGCCTGGGCGGCTGGGCGCGCGGCGCGGGTGCTGGGCCGGTGCGACCCCGGCAGCGTGGTCATCGACGAGGTGGCGGGGCAGTGGACGGCCATGCTGCCCTTCGCCACGTTGTCGCCGTTGGGCGTGCTGGCCGCCTTCGTGCTGTTCCGGGTGTTCGACATCCTGAAGCCCGGCCCGGTGGGGGCCTCGGAATCGTGGCTGGACGGCG
>JALHHV010000416.1 GCA_022837365.1 Desulfovibrio sp.
ATTCGAGGCCATGGGCGTTGACCGCGTGCGCACCGACCTTTCGGTGAGCTACGTGGACCACAACACCCTGCAAATGGGCTTCCGCAACCCGGACGACCACCGTTTCCTGCGCACTGTCGCCGCGAAGCACGGCGTGATCTTCTCTCCCCCCGGCACCGGCATCTGTCATCAGTTGCACCTGGAGAATTTCGCGCTGCCCGGGGCCACGCTGGTGGGCTCGGACAGCCACACCCCCACGGCGGGCGGCATCGGCAGCCTGGCCATGGGCGCGGGCGGCCTGTCCGTGGCCCTGGCCATGGCCGGGGAACCGTACTTCATCTCCATGCCCCGCGTGGTCAGGGTGCGCCTGGAAGGCCGCCTGACGGGCTGGGCATCCGCCAAGGACGTCATCCTGCACCTGCTCGGCCTGCTCACGGTCAAGGGCGGGGTGGGCAAGGTGTTCGAGTTCGCCGGGCCGGGCGTGGCCACGCTGAGCGTGCCCGAACGCGCGGTGATCACCAACATGGGCGCGGAACTGGGGGCCACGACCTCCATCTTCCCCAGCGACGGGCGCACCCGCGCCTTCCTGGCCTCCATGGGCCGCGAGGGCGACTGGAAGGAACTCTGCGCGGACGCCGACGCGGCCTGCGACGACGAGATCGTCATCGACCTTTCCGCGCTGGCGCCGCTGGTGGCCCAGCCGCACATGCCCGACCGGGTGGTGCCCGTGGCGGAACTGGCGCTGGTGGCCCAGCCGCACATGCCCGACCGGGTGGTGCCCGTGGCGGAACTGGCGGGCCTTGGGGTGGACCAGGTGGCCATCGGCTCGTGCACCAACTCGTCCTACGCCGACCTGCGCATGGTGGCCGAGGTGTTGCGCGGCAAGCTGGTCAGCGTGGGCACCGACACCATGGTCTCGCCCGGCTCCAAGCAGGTGCTGAAGATGCTGGCCGCCGAAGGGCTGGTGGAACCCCTGCTGGACGCGGGCGTGCGCATCCTTGAATGTTCGTGCGGCCCGTGCATCGGCATGGGCGGCTCGCCCGTGTCGGGCGGGGTCAGCGTGCGCACCTTCAACCGCAACTTCGAGGGCCGCAGCGGCACCAGGGACGCCAGGGTGTACCTGGTCTCGCCGCTCACCGCCGCCATGGCCGCGCTGCACGGGCGGTTCACCGACCCGGCCACCTGGGGCACGCCCCCGGCCCAGCCGGAACTGCCGGAAAAGGCCCCCTCCATCCGCCACCTGTTCGTCTTCCCGCCCGAGGACGGCAGCGGGGTGGAAGTGTTGCGCGGGCCCAACATCGTGGCCCTGGAGCAGTTCGCGCCCATGGACGACACGGTGCAGGCGCAGATCGTCATCAAACTGGGCGACGACATCACCACCGACCACATCATGCCCGCCGGGGCGGAGATCACCTCGCTGCGCTCCAACGTGCCCGCCATCGCGCAGCACGTCTTCGGCCGGGTGGACGCGGATTTCGTGGCCCGCGCCAGGGCGGCGGGCAGCGGGGTCATCGTGGCCGGGGACAACTACGGGCAGGGCTCCAGCCGCGAGCACGCGGCGCTGGCCCCGCGCCACCTGGGCATCCGCGCGGTCATCGTGCGCTCGCTGGCGCGCATCCACCGCGCCAACCTGGTCAACTTTGGCATCCTGCCGCTGATCCTGTGCGACCGGGCCGATTACGACCGGCTGGCCGTGGGCGGCGCGGTGACCATTCCCGCGTCGGCCATCACCGCCGGGGGCGAAGTGGACGTGCAGGTGGAGGGCGTGGGAGCCGTGCGCGTGCGGAACGATTTGACGCGGAAGGAATTGGATATTATCCGGGCAGGCGGGTTGCTGAATCACGTCCGTCTTTCCAGAAAACAGTAGGGTGTCCTTGCCGGACTCCGCACGGAGCCTCCGGCACCCCCCGGCCCCCCGACGCAACCGGCGCACCGCCCGAACGCACCGCGCGGACGCTTGAACTGATCCGTGCCCACGCGCAGTCGTGGGGCGTGAAGATCGCCTTCGGCATCATCATCATCGTGTTCGTCTTCTGGGGCGTCGGCTCCATGAGCAACGGCCCCGCGGGCGCCGTGGCCACGGTGAACAAGAAGCCCATCACCGTGCAGGAATTCGGGCGCGAATACGAGCGCCAGGTGGAGGCCCTGCGCGGCCGCTACCCCGGCATCAGCGCCGAGGACATGAAGCAGATGGGCCTCAAGCGCCAGGTGTTGCAGGCCATGATCACCGAACGCCTGCTGGCCGACGAGGCCGCGCGCATCGGGCTTTCGGTGGCCCCGGCCGAACTGCGCCGCTCCATCGAGTCCATCGCGGCCTTCCGCAACGGCGACGGCAGGTTCGACGCCGACGTGTACCGCTCCGTGCTCAAGGGCCAGCAGACCACGCCCGGCCGCTTCGAGGACGGCATCCGCCGCGACATGCTGCTGCAGAAGCTGCGCGACCGGATCACCTCGCCCGCCTCGGTCACCGACGAGGAGGCCCGCGCCCTGTTCGACTACGGCCGCGAGCGCCGCTCCATCGAATACGTGCTGTTCCCGCTGGAAGACTACGTGCTCAAGGTGACCCCCACCGACGAGCAGATCGCCGAGCGCTACAACGAAAGCCTGGACGCCTGGCGCACCCCGCAGCGCATCAGCCTGGACGCGGTCAGCCTGACCCCGGCCAGCCTGGCCGCTGCCGTGGAGATTCCCGAGTCGGCCGTGGCCGCCTTCTACGCGGACAACGCCGAAACCTACTTCGTGGTGCCCGAGCGCGTGCGCGCCCGGCACATCCTGTTCATGGCCCAGGAAGGGGCCAGCAAGGAAGAGGACGCCGCCGCCCGCGCCAAGGCCGAGGACGTCATCGTCCAGTTGAAGAAGGGCAAGGATTTCGCCGCGCTGGCCAAGCTGTCCGACGACAAGGGCAGCGGCGCGCAGGGTGGCGACCTTGGCTGGTTCACCAAGGGCCAGATGGTGCCCCCCTTCGAGGAGGCCGTGTTCGCGCTGAAGCCCGGCGAGGTCAGCGCCCCCGTGCGCACCGCCTTCGGCTGGCACGTCATCAGGCTGGAGGCGCACGAAGCCCAGCGCACCCGCACCCTGGACGAGGTGCGCGGCGAAATCCGCCAGCGCCTGGGCGAGGAAAAGGCTTCGGAACGGATGCACGAGGCCCTGGACACCGCCCTGGAAATGGCCGGGGCGGGCAAGTCCATCGACGACATCGCCAAGGCGCTGAAGCTGGAGCACAAGCCCACCGGCCTGTTCTCCCGCGCCGACGCGGGCGTCGCCGTGGGCCTGAAGGGCCAGTCCGTGGGCACCGCGTTCTCCACCCCGGCGGGCACGGTCATCGACACTCCGCTGGAAATCGAGGGCGGCTACATGATCGCCGCCGTGCTGGAATCGCAGCCGGAAAGCGTGACCCCGCTGGAAAAGGTGAAGGAAGAGGTGGCCGCCCAGGTGCGCCGCGTGGAAGGCCAAAAGCTGGCCGTCAAGGTCGCCGGGGAAGCCGGGGCCGAGCTGGCCGACGGCCTGCCCGCCGATTTGGCCGTCAAGGTGAAGACCGCCGAGCCCTTCGGCCGCAACGGCGTCATCGCCCCCTTCGGCCAGAGCCGCGCCCTGGTGGACGCCGCCTTTGCCGCCACCCCCGGCGCGTGGCAGGCCACCCCGGTGGACACCTCGGCGGGCGCGGTGCTGTTCCGGGTCAAGGACGTGCAGCATCCCACCGACGCCGAATGGTCCGCCGCCGCTGTCCTCGGCCGCCAAGATCGAGTTGCGCAACGCCAAGCTCATCGACGATTAGCTGTCGATCACCGACCAAAACCGCACAAGGCCGCCCCTCCTTACGGAAGGGCGGCCTTTTCGCTTGGGGTGCAAGGGGTTGCCGGGCCCGTCAGCAGGTACAGCCGGGGCGCAGCAGTTCTTCGCGCACGCACTGGGTGATGTCGTTGGCGTAGTGCAGGAACAGCCCCGGCACACCCGCCAGGGGCGTCCAGTAGCCGTCCACGAAGCGGTTTCCGGCTTCGGTGTAGCTCAGGCTGCGCACGCAGGCGTCGTCGCGCACAGCCTGGTTGGCCCTGCACGCGGCGCAGGGCTTGTCCGGGCCGCACAGGGTGAAGCATTTGCGGCCCGGCTCGATGCCGACGGCCCGCGCCGCCGCGTTCTGTCGTCTGGCACGATGCCGTGAGGCGTCATGCCGCCGGGGGCCTTGTCGATGGGTTCCATGGTTCCTCCAGTGTCCGGGTGGGGCGAAGGGGGGCGTTGCGGGCGCGCCGCACGCGGACGCGCTGTGCGGGTTTGTCATCAATTGCCCGTTCGGGTCTGTTCCGCTTGCCGTGGTTGCCATGATACGCAAAGGTCGTGGCGCAATGAATTCCTGATCGGCCACAATGCTTGCCTGATCGGACAGAACATGTTCCGGTTTTTTTCCCTTGCCCTCGCGGAAGCCCCGGCCGGGGGTAAGCGCTTGACAGCGCGGGCGGGGCAGGGCAAGGGAGGCGTCACCCGCAACGGGAGCCCGGCGATGCGCCGCAAGACAGGCCGCATCCGTCCCGGCTCCGCAACCCGCAGGAACCCCTCGTGCGCACCGCAGACTCCTACCGCAAGGTCTTTCCCGTCACCTGGGAACAGCTACACCGCGACGCCAAGGCGCTGTCGTGGCGGCTGCTGGAGAAAGGGCCCTGGACCGGCATCATCGCCATCACCCGGGGGGGCCTGGTGCCCGCCGCCATCATCGCCCGCGAACTGGGGGTGCACCTTATCGACACGGTGTGCATCACCAGCTACAAATGGCAGGACCAGTCCAGCCGCCTGGAAGTGCTCAAGGGCATGCAGGGCGACGGCGAGGGCTGGCTGATGGTGGACGACCTGGTGGATACCGGCCGCACGGCCAAGGCGGTGCGCGAAATGCTGCCCAAGGCCCACTTCGCCACCGTGTACGCCAAGCCCGAAGGGCGTCCCCTTGTGGACACCTACATCACCGAAGT
>JALHHV010000417.1 GCA_022837365.1 Desulfovibrio sp.
TGCAACTGGGCGAAGTCCAGCCGGGCCGCGTCCATGACGGCCAGCACTTCGTCGGCGGACTGCCGCACGAACACCCCCACCCGCGCCATGCCGTGGCTGTGCAGCCCGGCGGCCACGGCGGGCGTCACCGCGCGTGGGCTGGCCGGATGGAAGATGAACCCGCATAGGTCCACCCCGGCGGCGGCGCAGGCGTCCGCATCCCGCTGCCGGGTCAGGCCGCAGACCTTGACCAGCAGGCGGGAGGGGGTGTCGAATAGGGCGGATGGTTTCATCGGGCACCTTCGTTTTCGCCGCAATCCGGCACGACAGGATTTTCATTCTCCGGCAAGGAAGGCGAGCCCGACGCGCAGGGAGCGTACTCTGGCCGTACGTGACCGGAGCAGGCGGCGCAGCCTGACGACGCCGGGGGATGAAAGGACGGAGTGCCCTCGCGCCCCAGCAGGCGCAGCAATGAACCCTTCAGGTCACCACCTTCCATCAGGGCGGTGCCCACCAATGCCGCGTCATACCCGGCATGGGCGGCCTCCGCCAGATGGCGGTGTTCGGCAATGCCGCTGGCCGCTATCCACACCTCGCCGGGGGCGCGCAACGGGCCAAGGCGCAGGCAGGCGGTGCGGTCCACGGCCAGGGTTTCCAGGTCGCGGTTGTTCACCTGAATGATCCGCGCGCCCGACTCACGGGCCAGCACAAGATCCGCCTCATCGAAGATCTCCACCACGGCGTGCATGCCGTGCGCTTCGGCCTGCTCGCGCAGGTCGCGCAGGGTACGCGCGTCCGGGGTCAGCCGCACGATGAGCAGCAGCGCCGCCGCCGGGGTGGCCGCCGTGGCCGCCACCTGCAACGGGTCCATGATGAAGTCCTTGCGCAGCAGGGGAACTGCCGGATTCACCCCCGCCATGCGGCCGAGATAGGCCAGGTCGCCGCCGAAGTAGGTCTCCTCGGTCAGCACCGAGATGGCCGTGGCCCCGGCGGTCATGTAGGCCGTGGCCGCGTCCTCGGGCGATACGCCCGTCTCGATGACCCCGCGCGAGGGCGAGGCGCGCTTGTACTCCGCGATGACCGCCACCGGTGCATCCGGGCATCCGGCGCGGTCTTGCAGCGCCCGCAGGAAGTCGGGGCGCTGCCCGGCCCCGCCAGTCCCGGCATGCAACGGCGCGGGCAGCCCTCCGGCGGTTGCCAGTTGGCGCAGCCGGTCCACCTCGGGCTGCTTGGCGATGCGGAACCGGTCAAGCATGCAGCACCTTCCCCCCGGCTCCTGCGGCCAGGGCCAGCCGTGCGGCGGTCATGGCGTCGGCAAGGGGCATGTCCGGCTCCAGCAGGTGCAGGGCCATGCCCACGTTGAGCACCAGCATGTCGCGCATGGGGGCGGGGCCACCGCCGGACAGCAGGTCGCGCAGCACGCGCACGGCGGTGTCGCGGTCGGGCACAGCCAGTTCTTCGGGGGTGCACGGCGCGATGCCGTAGTCCGCCGGGTCCACGCTGACTTCCGCCAGCGTGCCGCGCCCTTCGCCGTCGCCGGAGAGCAGCAGCACGCGGGCCGGACCCAGCGGGGTCAACTCGTCGTAGCCGCCCGCGCCGTGCACCACCGCCGCCCGGCGCACACCGGTCAGCAGCAGGGTCCGGGCCATCAGGGGCAGCAGTTCCGCGCGGGCCACGCCCAGCAGCATGTGGCTGGGACGGGCCGGGTTAAGCAGCGGCCCCAGCAGGTTGAACAGGGTGCGCACGCCCAGTTCGCGCCGGATGGGCATGACGTTGCGGAACGTTGGGTGAAAGCGCGGCGCGAACAGG
>JALHHV010000418.1 GCA_022837365.1 Desulfovibrio sp.
AACGTATTCACCGCAGCGTTGCTGATCTGCGATTACTAGCGACTCCGACTTCATGGGGTCGAGTTGCAGACCCCAATCCGAACTGAGACCGGCTTTTTGAGATTCGCTCACCCTCACAGGCTCGCAACTCTTTGTACCGGCCATTGTAGCATGCGTGAAGCCCTGGACATAAGGGGCATGATGACTTGACGTCATCCCCACCTTCCTCCGAGTTGACCCCGGCGGTCTCCAATGAGTCCCCGGCATAACCCGCTGGCAACATTGGACGAGGGTTGCGCTCGTTGCGGGACTTAACCCAACATCTCACGACACGAGCTGACGACAGCCATGCACCACCTGTATACCGACCTTACGGGGCGCCCATCTCTGAACGTTTCCGATATATGTCAAACCCAGGTAAGGTTCTTCGCGTTGCATCGAATTAATCCGCATGCTCCGCCGCTTGTGCGGGGCCCCGTCAATTCCTTTGAGTTTTAGCCTTGCGGCCGTACTCCCCAGGCGGGGTACTTAATGCGTTAGCTACGGCACAGAGAACGTGGAATGTCCCCCACACCTAGTACCCACCGTTTACAGCGTGGACTACCAGGGTATCTAAGCCTGTTTGCTCCCCACGCTTTCGCTTCTCAGCGTCAGGAAAGGTCCAGAGAACCGCCTTCGCCACTGGTGTTCCTCCCGATATCTGCGCATTCCACCGCTCCACCGGGAATTCCATTCTCCCCTACCTTCCTCCAGTCAGCCCGTATCGAAAGCAGGCTCAGAGTTAAGCCCTGAGTTTGCACTTTCGACGCAACCAACCGCCTACAAGCTCTTTACGCCCAATAAATCCGGACAACGCTCGCACCCTACGTATCACCGCGGCTGCTGGCACGTAGTTAGCCGGTGCTTCTTCTGCAGGTACCGTCACTCACGCTTCGTCCCTGCTGAAAGCGGTTTACAACCCGAAGGCCGTCATCCCGCACGCGGCGTTGCTGCATCAGGCTTCCGCCCATTGTGCAATATTCCCCACTGCTGCCTCCCGTAGGAGTTTGGGCCGTATCTCAGTCCCAATGTGGCCGGTCGCCCTCTCAGGCCGGCTACCCGTCGACGCCTTGGTAGGCCATCACCCCACCAACAAGCTGATAGGACGCGAGCCCATCCTCCACCACCAAAACTTTCCAACCCCCACCATGCGACAGGAGCTGAATATCCGGTATTAGCAGCCGTTTCCAACTGTTATCCCAGAGTGAAGGGCAGGTTACTCACGCGTTACTCACCCGTTCGCCACTCGTGTACCCCGAAGGGCCTTACCGTTCGACTTGCATGTGTTAAGCACGCCGCCAGCGTTCGTCCTGAGCCAGGATCAAACTCTCCAATGAAAACACAAAAAATGTTCCCCCAGAGAATCCAAACACTGACAAAAATCCATCACGGATCTCATCAAAGGAATCCCAACCCAACCAAACCAAAAGGCCCAGCCAGGCACGGGAAAACAGACACCACAAAACATGATGCCTGCACATAAAAAATGCATTGACTATAAAGCACGCTGTTGAGTTCTCAAGTTTCGGGCACCACCACCAAAATCCCACAGGACCCCAGCGAGGCAACTCAGCAAACAATACCAGACCAAAACCACCAAGTCAAAACCCAGCAAACCAGGCCCAGCACCATCCACCAACCCATCAAAAGACCACCAAAAACAACCCCCAAAAAGAGCCGCCCCCAACAATCCCCATCAAGGCCATCTTCACTTATCAACCACCCCAGAAGAACCAAAACCCTCCCGAAGCGACCCGACCAACTATAGC
>JALHHV010000419.1 GCA_022837365.1 Desulfovibrio sp.
CCGGGCATCGCATATCCGGGAGACAGGCATGAACATCACCGAAGCATTGCTGCACGCCCTGAAGGAACGCGGCGCGCGCGAGGTCTGGGGCATCCCCGGCGACTTCGCGTTGCCGTATTTCAAGATCATCGAGCAGACCGGCATCCTGCCGCTGGTCACCCTGACCCACGAGCCGGGCCTCGGCTTCGCGGCCGACGCCGCCGCGCGCATCCGCCGGGGGCTCGGCGTGGCCGCCGTCACCTACGGGGCCGGGGCCATCAACATGCTGAACGCCGTGGCCCAGGCCTTCGCGGAAAAGTCGCCGCTGGTGGTCCTGTCCGGCGCGCCGGGCACGGCGGAGCGGGCGCGCGGCCTCCTGCTGCACCATCAGGTGAAGACCGTGGGTTCGCAGTTCCGCATGTATCAGGAGGTCACCTGCGACCAGGGCATCCTGGACGACTCGGCCACCGCGCCCGCCATCATCGGGCGGGTGCTGCGCAATTGTCTTGAGCATTCGCGCCCGGTGTACCTGGAGATTCCGCGCGACATGCCCGCCATGGCCTGCGGCCCGGTGGCCCCGCACGCGCCCACGCCCTGCGACGAAGAGGCCGTGGCCGCCTGCGCGGCGGAGGTGCTGGCCCGGCTGCGTGCCGCCAGCCGCCCGGTGCTGATGGTGGGAGTGGAGGTGCGCCGCTACGGCCTTGAGGACCGCGTGGCGGAACTGGCCGACCGGCTGGGCGTGCCCGTGGTCACCAGCTTCATGGGTCGCGGGCTGCTGGCGGGCAAGGGCTGCCTGCAGGGCACCTACATGGGCGTGGCGGGCGACGCCGACATCACCCATGCCGTGGAAGGCTCCGACGGCCTGCTGCTGCTCGGGGTGATCATGTCCGACACCAACTTCGGGGTCTCGGCCAGCCACATCGACCGCCGCCGCCTGATGCACGCCGAGGACCGCGAGGTGCGCATGGGCTTCCACACCTACCACGACATCCCGCTGGAAAAGCTGGTGGATGCGCTGCTGGCGGCCCTGCCCGAAGGCGCGCGGGCCTGTCCAACCTCGGAGGCCCCGGAGGCCCCGGCGGTCCCGGCGGACATGAACGGCGACGACGCGCCCCTGGGCCGCAACGTGGTGTACCGGCGCGGCTTCGTGGCGGACGACGCCCCGGTGACGCCCGACGACATCGCCGTGCTGCTCAACGATTTCTACGATGGGGTGGCGGCGGGGCAGGACCCGTTCCCCTGGCCGCTGGCCTGCGACATCGGCGACTGCCTGTTCACCGCGCTGTCGGTGCGCCCGGTGCCCATGGTGGGGCCGGGATACTACGCCAGCATGGGCTTTGGCGTGCCCGCGGGCATGGGCTTGCAGGTGACCACCGGCCGCCGCTCGCTGACCCTGGTGGGCGACGGGGCCTTCCAGATGACCGGCATGGAGCTTGGCAACTGCGCGCGCCTGGGCATCGATCCGGTAATCGTGGTGTTCAACAATGCGTCGTGGGAAATGCTGCGGGTGTTCCAGCCGGAAACCTCGTACAGCGCCATCAACACGCTGGACTTCGCCGCCTTTGCCGATGCGCTGGGCGGGCGCGGCCACCGCGCGGCCACCCGGCGCGAGCTGGCGGCGGCCTTCGCCTCGGCCACCACGGAGCGCGGGCGCTTCCAGCTCATCGACGTGCGGCTGGAAAAGGGCGCCATCTCCGGCACGCTGGCCAACTTCGTGGCCGGGGTGAAGCGGGTGTCCGGCGTGAAGTAGCCGGGCGGTCCGTTCCGGTTCCCCCGCGTGCGTCGCGG
>JALHHV010000420.1 GCA_022837365.1 Desulfovibrio sp.
CCCGCCCGAGGGCTTCCTATTTGGCGGGCTGCTCCGGCTGGGCTGGGGCCTGCGGAACGGGCTGGGGCGCGGGCTCGGGCTGAATCTGCTGCGACTGGGTGGCGGGCGCGGTGGCGTTCACCGGCTGCACCACCTTGGTTTCGATGGGCGACACCAGATTGCCGAACACCAGCAGCATGGCCCCGCCCACGGCAAGGCTGCGCGCGCGGATGCCCGCCGCCCGGTTGCCCGCGCGCCAGCGCAGCCAGTTGAAGGCGGCTCCGGCCAGCATGGCCATGCCGCACAGGTTCAGCAGATAGTTGATGGCGTACATGGTCGGCCTCCTGCCGGATTACCGGCGGGTGTCGGGGGTCTTGTCGTGGGAAGACGGGGAGAGAACCCCCGCAGGGATTTTTGTTGGCATGCCGGGCGGGTGGCGTCAAGCGGGGGGAAGGGATTCAGGCCACGGCCGCGCCTTCCCGGATATACGGCATGATGTTGCGCATGCCGCGCGATACGTACTCCTCTTTCTCGCCAACGGGAGCAACGTAGTGCAGTGCGCTTTCCGCCGCTTCGACGCCCTCCAGGCGGGCGATGATCCAGGCCGCGAGGTACTGCGACGCCAGGCACCCTCCGGCGGTGGCGACATTGCCTCGCGCATGGAACGGCTGATCCAGGACAGTGATTCCGGCCTCCTGAACCCACGGTCGTGTCGTCAGGTCGGTGCATGCCGGAACACCGTCAAGCAGCCCGAGCTTGGCCAGAACGAGAGTACCGGAACATTGCGCTCCGAGCAGTTGCCGGGACGGATCGAGCCGCAAGCGCGCCATCAGCGCCGTATCCGCCACCACCTCGCGGGTCTGCATGCCGCTGCCCACGATGACCGCATCGGCCGCACCGGCTTCTTCCAGAGAGGCTTGCGCTTCGATCACCACGCCGTTCATGGAACGGACCCGCCCGGCAGGGCATGCGACCGACACGCGCCAGCCCGGTTTCCTGACGCGGTTGAGCACGCCCAGCGCGATAAGGGAATCGAGTTCGTTACAGCCTTCAAAGGTGAGAATGGCGATGTGCATGGTGTGGTGCTCCTCGTGAATGCGTTCCGTCAACGTGGTGCGGCAGGCGTTGACAAGCCCGTGCAAGCCATGGATGGGTGGATCGGCCGGGACGGGCCGCAGGCCCGGACGGTTCGGGACACGGCCCCGGCCTGCGTGCATCAGGCCATGGTGAGGCATCATATGGCCGTGACCCAATACGGTCAAAAAATTGTCATGGATACATCCAGGCATGGCTCGCTCCCGATACAAACTCCTTGTCGACACGATCGCGGCCGACATCCGCACGGGACGCCTGCCGCCGGGCACGCGCCTGCCGACCCACCGCCAGCTCGCGGCCAGGGAGGGCCTGGCCCTGGTCACCGCGACACGGGTCTATGCGGAGTTGCAGGCCATGGGGCTGGTCAGCGGGGAGGCTGGCCGGGGCACCTTCGTCCGGGAGACCTCGCTGCCTCCCGGACTCGGCATCGACCAGCCCGTGCCTGCGGCGGGCATGGTGGACCTCAACTTCAACTATCCGTCGCTGCCGGGCCAGGCCGAACTACTGCGCAGGGCCTTGCGCCAACTCGCCGTATCCGGCGACCTGGAAGCCCTGCTGCGCTACCAGCCCCATGGCGGGCGTCAGCACGAGCGGGCCACGGTGGCGCGCCACCTCCAGGGCCTGGGGCTGACGGTCGGCGCGGAACACGTCCTGATCGTGAGCGGTGCGCAGCACGGGCTCGCGGTG
>JALHHV010000421.1 GCA_022837365.1 Desulfovibrio sp.
ATGGAACAGGAGGTCATGGCCACGTAGCCCGCCACGAACGCGGCCACGCTGGCCACGGGGTGGCGGGCGTGCAGGTCCAGCAGCCGGTCGCGCAGGGCCAGGGCCAGGTCCGGTCCCACGGCCGGGAAGTGCCCGGTCAGTGCCAGGAGTGCCAGCAGGGTGGCAGCCAGCGCCAGCATGGCCAGCGCGCCGCGCGGCGGCCACGGGATGCGCCGCGCCGCGTGCGCCGGGTTGCGGGGGGCATGGGCTGGGGGTGGGGGTACGGTGGGGCGGGGGATGCGCACGGGCGGGCCTGCCTGCCGGGTGTGGGCGGGCTTCCGTTGCGGAAGCGCCACCGTGCGCAGCATGGCTCATGCCCGTGGCGGAACGGTGATGGCCGGGTGACGGATCGCCGGCAATGGACGTTTTGCGCCCCGGCCTCCGGTCCTGTTCCGGGGCCGGTCCTACCCCGGCCAGCCTTCCGGCAGCGCCACCTGCGGGGCCAGCGCGGCCAGGTCGGCGCGGAAGGCCGCGCACCCGGTGAACAGCCGGGCATGAATGCCCAGCGCCGCGGCCCGGCCGATGTGCCCGGCGTTGTCGTCGAAAAAGGCCGCGCGCGCCGGGTCCACGCCCATGATGCCCGTGGCGTGGGTGAAGAAGCCGGGGTCGCGCTTGTTCAACCCCTCGCGGAACGAATTGAACACCCGGTCGAAGTGGCGGTACACGCCGTGGGCCGCGTCGATTTCCTCCAGCCAGTTGGTGTGGTCGCTGAGGATGGCCGTGCGCAGACCGGCCGCGCGCACCGCGTCGGCGGCGCGCAGCATTTCCGGCCGCACGGTGAAGCGGTTCATGATCTCGGCGCGCAGGGCGGCGTCGGCGCCGGTCATGCCCGTGGCCGCGCGCACGGCGTTCCACCACGCGGCCTCGCCGGTGCGGCCGTTGACGTAGCCGGTGGCGTAGCACAGGTCGGTGGCCGTGCGCATGGTGGCCTCGGGGTCCAGGCCCTGGGCCCGGCCGATGGCGCGCAGGCCCTCGATGAAGCCTTCCTCGGCCAGCACGCCGCTGAAGTCGAAGAAGATGACGTCGATGATGGGGGCGGCA
Source organism: Desulfovibrio sp. (assembly GCA_022837365.1). GTDB lineage: Bacteria > Desulfobacterota > Desulfovibrionia > Desulfovibrionales > Desulfovibrionaceae > Cupidesulfovibrio. Next base: position 1,081 of record JALHHV010000421.1, read on the forward strand.
TTGCCGCGCGAGTGTGTCATGGGCTATCCTTGGTGGCTGCGGGGCCTCGCGGCGCATGCGGCGCGCGCCCGTTTCCGGAACGGAGCCGGGCTCCACGGAACGGCTGCGGGAGCGGGCGGCAACCCGTTCAGGATAACCACGCGGAGGCAAAGCGCAACCGGAGCCGAGGCGGGTGGTTCCGCCGTCCCCTCATCTTGCCATCCGTCGCGCCGATGACGATATATCCGGGGACACGGCCCGCACGGCGCGGAACCCCGTGTGATGTCCCGCCACGCGCCGTGTTCCTCCTCCCTCCCTCATCGTTCCCGGCCGGGCCGCTCCCGCTCCCCCCGCTTGCCCGCGCCGCCACTCCCCATGCTTCCCACGGAGGTCGCCCCATGGACCCGGTAACCCATCTCGCCAGCGGCGCGCTTGCCGCCATGAGCCTGCCCGGAACCCGGCGCAGCCGCTGGTTCATGCCCTTTGCCCTGATCTGCGCGGTGCTACCCGACGCGGACATCTTCTTCGGCTCCACGCCGCTGGCCTACCTGACCCTGCACCGGGGCATCACCCATTCCTTCGCGGGCGGCGCGGTCATGGCCCTGCTGATGGCGTTGCTGTTCCTGCCGCTGTTGCGGCGCGCGCCGTCGGGACCGCCCGCTGATGAAAGCCTGCGCGGCGGCGTGCATACCTGGGGCTA
>JALHHV010000422.1 GCA_022837365.1 Desulfovibrio sp.
CCGGTCATCTCGTCCCGCGCGCGCACCACGGCGGCGTTGGCCTCGAAGGCGCGCTGGTCCGTGAGCATGTCCACCATCTCGTTGGCCACGTCGGTGTTGCTGCCCTCTATGGCGCTGGTCTCCACCGAGACGGAGCCGTCCTCGTGCAGGATGCGGCGCAGGTCGAGGCGTACCGGGCCGTGGGTGGAGCTTTGGCGGATTTCCGCCACCTCCACGCCCTGTTCCCGGCCATCCTGATCGGCAGGGCCGGTTTGCAGGCGCACGTCGGAGGCACGGAATCCGTCCGTGTTCATGTTCGCCACGTTGTTGGCCGTGACGGCCATGGACGTCCCGAAGGCGTCCAGTGCGCTGAGCGGCGTGCCGAATCCGTCGATCATGGCGTGTCTCCCGTGCGGTCGCGCGGTGGCGGTAACCCCCTGATCGCTCCTGCTCCCTGCGGGAGAGAATAATGCCGATGGCCTCGCCTGTCACGGGGGAGGGGTGCGGGCAGCGCGGCTACCCCTTGCGCACCTCTCGCTCGATGCTGGCGAAGGCGTTGTGGCAGTGGATGGACTCGAAGCTCTCCACTTCCACCCGGAACCAAGCCACGTGCGGGTGTCCTTCCAGGCGCTGGGCCGCCGCGCGCACCACGTCCTCGACAAAGGTGGGATGGGCGAAGGCGTCCTCGGTGACGAACTTCTCGTCCTCGCGCTTGAGCAGGGTGTACACCGGCGACGACCCGGCCGCCTCGGCCAGTTCGATGAACTCCTCCATCCAGCTGAACCCGGTCATGCGGATGGACATGCGCACCACGGCGCGCTGGCTGTGCGCCCCTTCGTCGCTGATGGCCTTGGAGCACGGGCACACGGTCATCACCGGCACCTCCAGTTCCAGCAGGAACGAGGGCTTGCCGTCGCCCAGTTCGCCCGTCAGGCGGCATTCGTACCACACCAGGCCCGAACTGGCCGTGGCGGGCGCGCCCTTGCGCACGAAGTAGGGAAAGCGGAACAGCGCGTACGCCTTGCGGGCGTGCAGCCGTTCCTTTACGTCTTCGAGCAGGCGCTTCATGGAGTTGTAGTCCAGTTCCTCGGACCAGTTCTCCAGCGCTTCGACGAAGCGGCTCATGTGGGTGCCCTTGAACTCGGCGGGCAGGTCCACGCCGATGTCCACGGTGGCCACGGTATGCTGGCGGCCCTGCGCGCGGTCGCTGACCACCAGGGGCAGCTTCAGGTTCTTCACGCCCACGCGGTCGATGGGCATGGCCACCTGCGCCGGGCTGTTCTGTACGTCTTCCATGTGATGCCTGAAAAATCCTTACGTCAGGTCCTGACCGGTGGTGGTGAGCGAGAGCTTGCCGTGCTTCACGCCCTTGGTGGAGATGAGCCGTTGCGACAGGGTGCGCACGTCGGCGCCGGGGCCCTTCAGCACCAGCACTTCAAGGCAGTTGTGGTGGTCCAGGTGCACGTGCAGCGAGGTGATGATGATGCCGTGGTGGTCGTGCTGGATTTCGGTCAGCCGCTGGGCCAGATCGCTCTTGTGGTGGTCGTACACGATGGTCAGGGTGCCCGCGATTTCGCGGTCCGTGTCTTCCCATTCCTGCTGGACCAGGGTGTTGCGGATCAGGTCGCGGATGGCTTCGGACCGGGTCTGGTAGCAGCGGTCGTCGCACAGGGCATCGAACTTTTCGAGCAGGTCGGAATCGAGGGAGACGCCGAAGCGGATGGTGCGGCCCATAACGGCTCCTGTGGTTGCGGTGGCGGTGTCCTGCGGCCGAAAAATGTCTTTCAGAGGGTGCCGTCACGAGTAGGATTTTTGTTCTCTGCCAAGGAAGAATGATTTTTTATGGAAGGAACATACTCTGATGGTATTTGACTGGAATAAAAAATCATTCTGACGAAGGCAGAGGGCAAAAGGACACTCGTGGCGGCACCCTCTAGGTGTGCGGGGGGCGCATCTCCCAAAGGTATACGGTAACACGTTCGGCCTGCCGGTACAGCGCGTCCACCTGCATGGTGCGGGCGCAGCGCGTGGTCCAGCCACGGGCCTCCAGGGTTTCCCGGAACGCAGCGTACACGTTTCTGCCCGGTTCCGCCACCCAGACCATCCCATCCCGTGCCACGGAATGACTCAGAAATTCACTGACGGGTGTTACGAACCGGCGCTCGTACATGATGTCGCCCGCCCAGACCGCATCCAGCGAACGGGGGGCCACGGCGGGCACGCGCCAGTCCATCACCGTCCACAGGGGCTGCGCCACCCCGTTGCGCGCGGCGTTCAGCCGGGCGAAGCGCAGGGCTGCCTCCTCGTAGTCCATGCCGATGACCCGCGCGCCCAGCCATTGCCCGACGATGGCCGTGAGCCCCAGCCCGCAGCCCAGGTCCAGGCAGCGGCGGCCGTGCAGCGCGGCGCGGTTCTCGGCCAGCCATTCCGCCAGGGCAAGGCTGGCGGGCCACAACTCGGTCCAGTAGGGCAGCCGTTCGTCGTCCACGAAGGCGGCGCGGGCCGCGTCCGCCGTGCCGGTGGACCCCGCCACGGGGTTTGGACCGTCGCAGGCGGCCAGTTCTTCCCACAGCGATTCAAGGTCGGCGTGGCGCTCCAGCGTCCAGACGCGGCCGCAGGCGTGCACCTCCACGACGGGGGCGTAGGTGTCGGGGCGGCAGGGCGCGGAAGGGGGGCCGGAGGAAGGTGGAGACGGGGCGGACATGGGTGTTTCGGATAGCAGGGTAGTTCGCCCCCGTCCAGCACCGGCATGGAGCGGGGAAGGGCGTGATGCCGCGTCAGGCTGCGCCGTCCGCTTCCGCCGTGTACCAGGGAAGTACACTCCGGTCGCGGTCGGCGTGCCTTCCTTGCCTGACGCCCCTCCGCGTTCCATGCCGCCGGTGCGCGGGCGCGAGGTCACTGCCGAGCCTCCTCGTTGACCGGCGAGGGCCGTGGCCCTATGTTCGGGCGCGAACCACAACCCCGCGCGGACGCGCGGACGGGAGCCACATGCACGACGCCCCGCTGGCGGGCCTGCACCGCTTGGTCTGGACGGCCCTGATGGCCGCGCTCATCGGTGCCGGTGACCCTGCAAACCCTGTTCGTGGCCTTGGCCGGGCTGGTGCTCGGCCCCGTGCGCGGTGCCGGGGCCATGCTGCTGTACGTGCTGGCCGGGGTGATGGGGCTGCCGGTGTTTTCCGGCGGCAAGGCGGGGTTCGCCCACCTGCTGGGTCCCACCGGGGGGTACCTGTTCGGGTTTGCGTGCATGGCGTTCATCGCCGGGTTCGGCGGACTGGGCGGGCTGCGCGGACGTGA
>JALHHV010000423.1:0-1937 GCA_022837365.1 Desulfovibrio sp.
TCCTATCCGTATCCTGCCTGATACGACGGAACCGGGCATCAGGGCGACAAGATGCCCGAGGCGAGGCCGGTTGCCCAGTGTCGTTTCGTTGTACGCAAGCTGCGTGAAGGAGGCGCCTATCGTCGTGTTCTGGGCAATACGGCAATCGCATCCCATGCTTTCAGGACTGATGGTTATGTTGCATGCATGCGGTATGAACAGCCCTTGCGCGATAAATTTTGCGGGAATATCTCCCGTATGTATTCCGAACAGGCCGGGGAAAAAATATTTCCATCGCCTTGGGCTGGCGATTCGCAACAATCTGCTGTTTTTGACAATGCTCTTTATGCTCATGTCCTCACCTTGCTGTTTACGTAGAGACGTACCGTAAAACCGCTGCGGTGGCGACAAAAAACCGAAAGGAAGGGACGTCCGGAGCGCCGGACCGCGGGAGGCGGGGTGGCGCGCCCACGAGAAGGGGCGGCAAGGGTCGAAAGGGCAGAAAGGGAGAAGGGGAGAAAGAGGGAAGGTCGGGCATGAGGGAAGGGGCATGCGGCAGGGGGCAGAGTGTCCGCGCCTTCTTTCGGTCGTTTTGACAAAATCCGCCAAACCGGCTACCGGAACTGACCCCCAAAGGGTACCCGGATCCCACCGGAAGCACGTGATACAAGGCCGGACGGCGCGCCGTCCGGCCGCTTTTCGGCAGCACGATATCAGCACGACAGTACGGCCCCGCCCCGGCGGGGCCTGCGCAAAGGAGCGCCTCCATGCGGAAGACGGTCTACTGGATTGAAGGCGACCCGTCCCGTCATCGATGCGGCGGTGGCGAAAACCTACGGCGACGCGCGCTCCATCGAATGGAAGGAACTGCTGGCCGGTGAAAAGGCCCACGCCGCCACCGGCGAATACCTGCCCGAGGCCACCATGCAGGCCCTGCGCGGCGCGGAACTGGCCATCAAGGGGCCGCTGGGCACCCCGGTGGGCAAGGGCTTCCGCAGCCTCAACGTCACCCTGCGCCAGACGCTGGACCTGTACGCCTGCATCCGGCCCATGACCTGGTGGACATGGTGGTGTTCCGCGAAAACACCGAGGACGTGTACGCGGGCATCGAATACAAGGCGGGCACGCCCGAGGCCAGGCGGCTCATCGACTTTCTGCGCAACGAAATGGGCGCCAACGTGGACCCGGAAAGCGCCGTGGGCATCAAGCCCATGACCGCGCGCGGCTCCAAGCGCTTGGTGCGCCGCGCCATGGACTTCGCCGTGGCCCAGAAGCGGTCCAGCCTCACCCTGGTGCACAAGGGCAACATCATGAAGTTCACGGAAGGCGGCTTCCGCGAATGGGGCTACGAGGTGGTGCGCGACGAGTTCGCCGACGTCTCGGTGCTGGAGGCCGACGCCGGGGGCGCGGCGGGCAGGGTGGTGGTCAAGGACCGCATCGCCGACGCCATGTTCCAGGAAGTGCTGATCCGTCCCGACCAGTACAGCGTCATCGCCACCCCCAACCTGAACGGCGATTACCTGTCCGACGCGCTGGCCGCTCAGGTGGGCGGGCTTGGCCTTGCGCCGGGCGTGAATATGTCCGACTCGCTGGCCTTCTTCGAGGCCACCCACGGCACCGCGCCCACCATCGCCGGGCAGGACAAGGCCAACCCCGGCAGCCTCATCCTGTGCGGCGCGCTGATGCTGGAACACATGGGCTGGAACGATGCGGCCACCCGCATCTACAACGCCATCAACGCCACCATCGGCAAGCGCACCGTCACCGTGGACCTGGCCTCGCAGATGGCCGGGGCCACCACCGTGGGCACCGTGGCCTTTGGGGAGTTGGTGGCCAAGGCGCTGTAGGGATTCTCTAAATTGTCTTTTTGTCCGTTGGCGTCCGACCCGAAGGGCGCGTAGCGTGCCCGTTAGGCGAGCTTGTGAGCCTTACGGGCATCGTGCGCAACGCGGTCAAAC
>JALHHV010000423.1:1976-3720 GCA_022837365.1 Desulfovibrio sp.
AAGGCTCGCAAGCTCGCCTAACGGCTGAGGCATGCTCCCTCATGGCAGGCTTGTTTTCCTTGCCAACGAACAAAAATTCTAGTTTAGAGCCGCGCCCTGGGCGCAGTGGAGAACCGAATAGATTAGTGATGACGCCCCCGGGAGCGGACTGCTTTCGGGGGCGTTTTGCGTCGGAGAAGGAGGGTGCCTTTCCGAATGTACATGGCATATCCAATACAATCATTTGTAATGATGGGGATATGATACAGGCGCACCTTGCGCGGGGCGGGGCCGTGCTTATGATAGTGCTACCGTTCCGAGGCCGTCATGCACCCCGGCAGGCAGGAGAACACCATGAACACCAACCTTCGCACGCTCACCCTCGCCGCCATGCTGGCGGCGTTTGCCGTTACGGGGTGCGCCACCACCAGCATGCACGCCTCGTCGCAGATGGAGGAAGGGCAGTACCGTCAGGCGGCGGAAACCTACGCCGCCGCCCTGCGAGAGAACCCCGACGACTGGCAGTCCGGCGTGCGGCGCGGCTATGCGTTGTACCGGGCCGGAGACTACCAGGCCGCGCAGGACGCCCTGAAGCCCCTGTGGACCAACCGCCGCGCCGCCGAATACGCGCGGTTCTGGGCGGGCATCGCCGCCATTGCCACCCGCGATGAGACCGCCGCCCGCACCGCGTGGGCGGAATGGACCAGCAGCCGCTTCGAGATCGTGCGAGCCATCCGCCCCCGCGTGGAACAACTGATGTCCGGAGAACTGACCCTTGGCCCGCAGGCCGCCAGTTCCTATGTTGCCGAGGCCGCCGTGGCCAACGGGCGCGAAGCCCGCGCCGATGCCCGCTACGGCTGGCGGCCCCTGTCGCCGGGCTACTCGCCGTCCTACGAGCGCGACGCCTTTTCCGACACCATGCTGCCGGTGACGCCCAAGGCGTATCTGCCGTAGGGAGTGTCGCTTTGAAGTCCCGGCGGGTGCCGTGCCCGCCGGGACTTTCGTCTTCCGCCGCGCCGTGTCATCCCCCGCCCTTCCCATCCATCCCCGCGCCTGCTATCCCCATAGCCATGAAGCTGGCGGTCATTTCCGACATCCACGGCAACCTCGGCGCGTTCAAGGCGGTGCTGGCCGACATGGACGCGCAGGGGGCCACCTGCGCCGTGTCCCTGGGCGACAACGTGGGCTACGGGCCGGACCCCGGCCCGGTGCTGCGCCTTGTGGCCAGCCGCCACATCCTCTCGGTGGCGGGCAACCACGAGATGGCCGTGGCCGACGCCCGCTGGCTGCGCGAGTTCAACAGCCAGTCGCGCGAGGCCGCGCGCATGACCATGGACTGGCTGGACGACGAGGAAGTGGAACTGGCCCGCGCCATGCCCCGCGTGCTGGTGCGCGAAGGCTGCCGTTTTGTGCACGGCATGCCGCCCGATTCGCCGTTCACCTACCTGTACGAATTTCACGGCAAGCGGCTGGGGTCGGTGTTCGACCTGTTCCCGGAGCCCATCTGCTTCGTGGGGCACACCCACGACCTTGAACTGGTCCGGCGCGACCCGGACGGCGTGGTGGCCCGCGAACCGCTGGCGGAAGGCGCGCGCGTGCTGCCCGCCGGGGGGCGCTACCTGATCAACGCGGGCAGCGTGGGCCAGCCGCGCGACGGCGACAACCGCGCCAAGTACCTGTTGTGGGAACCCGGCCCGCGCCGCCTGACGGTGCGCTTCGTGCCCTACGACGTGCAGGACGCCGCCCGGCGCTTCCGCGAGGCGGG
>JALHHV010000424.1 GCA_022837365.1 Desulfovibrio sp.
CCCAGGTTGCGCGCCGGTGGCGTGGCGGCGGCGCAACCGCCGGGCTCGCCGTATTCCGGATCGGGAATGGTGCCGCCGTGGCAGTACGGAAAGCCGAAATCCAGCCCCGGCACGGGGGCGTGGTTCAGTTCGTCCGGGGGCAGGTCGTCGCCCAGCCAGTCGCGGCCGTTGTCGGTGAACCACAGTTCGCGGGTTTCCGGGTGCCAGTCGAACCCCACGGTGTTGCGTACCCCGCGCGCGAACACTTCCTCGCCGCTGCCGTCGGCCCGCATGCGCAGGATGACGCCGTGGCGCGGGCCGGTGCGGCACACGTTGCACGGCGCGCCCACGGGCACGTAGAGCAGGCCGTCCGGCCCGAAGCCCAGCACCTTGGCGCCGTGGTGCGTCTCCGACGGCAGGTCGGCGCGCACGGTGATCGGGGAGGGCGATGGACCGGGCTGCGGAGAGCCGGGACCAGACGGCGCGGACGCCGTGCCTGCATGCGCCCATTCCTCCACGCCGTCGTAGCGCAGCAGGCGCGACACGGCGGAGACGTACAGTGACCCGTCGCGGAAGGCCACCCCGGCGGGCAGGGGCAACCCCTCCGCCAGACGCAGCACGCGCATGGGGCGCAGGGTGTCGTCCAGGGGCAGGGCGTGCACCAGCCCCGCGCGCATGGACCCCACGAACAGGGTGCGCGTGCCCAGGGCCATCTGCCGCGCGTTGGGCACGCGGGCGTACAGTTCCACGGTGAAGCCCGGCGGCAGCCGCAACGCGCCCAGGGGCAGGTCGTCGGGAACGGCCAGGGCGGCCGGGGCCGGAGGCGCCACGGAAAGGGCCACCACGGCGCGCGGGGCGGCGGGAGAGCCCGCCTGCTCCGGACTGGAGATGGAAGCGGCGGCGGGGAGCGGCAACGCCGATGCGGCCAGCCAGAGCAGCACGATCAGCACGATCAGCACGGCCGGGGGATACGGGAATGGACGGACGGCGGATGGGGCGGTCACGGTGCGCATGCGGCCTCCCTGTGGGATGAAGGGTGCGGTGCGTGGACGTGATCGGCGGGGAACCCGGCGGCGGTGCGCCAACGGGGCGCGGCCCGGCGCGGGAGACCGGCGGTTCCGGTCATCCTTGCAGGGCCGCGCGGAAATGGCAAGCGCGGGGCGAAGCGGCGCGCGTCAGCGTTGCAGGGGCAGGGGCCGCCACCAGAAATCGGTGCCCGGCAGGGCGGCGTAGCCGATGCGCTGGTAGAACCTGGTCAGGCTGGCCAGAGAGCGCTTGGGGTCCACGCCGATGCATTGCGGACCGATGAGCGCCAGGTCTTCCGGGCGCAGCCAGTCCAGGCAGAACTGCAAGGGGCAGGGGCGCAGCAGCGAGGCGCCGCAACCGGCGTGCAGCCACGAGCGTTCCAGCAACTGGCGGGCCAGGCCGTAGCCCCGGTAGGCGGGGGCCACCAGCAGCACGTCCACGTACGAGATGGGGGCGTCGTGAGTGACGGCCATGGCGAAGCGCACGGCGTCCACGGCTTCGCGCAGGTCGTCGTGGTTCAGCCCGGCCAGCGCGGCCACGCCTTCCAGGTTGTGGTATTCGAGGACGAAGCCCCGCAGGCGGCCCACCACGCGCCCGTTGTGCAGCGCGTCGATGGTGTAGGGATGGATTTCCGGATCGGCGACGGGTTCGACGGTAAGGTGGGTTACGCAGCTTGCGTGTGTCGGGTGCATGGGGGGAAGGGTTTCGGTTGCGGGCGGCGGATGCCGCGCGGTTAGGAACGCGCCGGGCAGGCCCGGCGCGCGAATGGTTGCTTGTGGCGGTGGCGTCCCTGGGGGCTGTTTCAAAATTAGGATTTTCGCCCGTTGGCAAGGAAAACGAGCCTGCCATGGGGGAGTGCCTCAGCCGTTAGGCGAGCGCGCAGCGCGAGTCTTACGGATGAGGACCGCAAAGCGCCCCAGCCGTTATGCGAGTCTTCGAGCATTACGGATGGGGACCGCAACGCATACTCTTCTCGTATTCGACCGATATGGCAGGTGAAGTTTGACGATGCCAACGGGCGAAAAGACAATTTAGAGACAGCCCCTAGAACACCCGCTTGGCCCCGGCCCACTGGTTGCACCACGGCTTGGCGTTCAGCTTGGATATCACCACGCCGTCGGACGAACTGCTGTGGATGAACTTGCCGTCCTCCAGGTAGATGCCCACGTGGTGGATGCGGCGCTTCTTGTTGCGCTTGAAGAACACCAGATCACCGGTCTGCAACTGTTCGCGGCGTATGGTGCGTCCCTCCAGAAACTGCGACTGCGAGGTGCGCGGCAGGTCGATGCCCACGTTTTCGTACACCCAGCCGGTGAAGCCGGAACAATCGAAACCGGT
>JALHHV010000425.1 GCA_022837365.1 Desulfovibrio sp.
GTGCGGGGCATGGTGCCAGTTGATGGGCTCGGTAAGGGCCATGGGCAGGTCCCAGAACGACAGCAGGCGCGCCCCCACCACCCCGTGGTCCAGCCCCAGCAACAGTTCTTCCGCCTCGGAATCCATGAGGTTCTCGTCCCTGGCCAACTGGCGGATGGCCGTCCAGTCGTCCGGCCGGTAGGCGGCGATGAGCAGCTTGCCAAGGTCGTGCAGCAGCCCGGCGGTATAGCAGGTCTCCGCGTCGCAGCCGGGCAGGCGGCGGGCCAGCAGACGGCATCCGGCGGCCACGGAAAGCTGGTGCGCCCAGTAGTCGCGCAGGTCGAAGGCGGCGGGCAGGCGCGAGCGGTCGATCATGCGCGAAACGCCCAGGGCCAGCACCAGCGCCCGGATTTCGGCCATGCCCAGGACGGCCACGGCCCGCTGGACGGAGGTAACCTCCGACTGCAAGCCGTAGTAGGCGGAATTGGCAAGGGACAGCACGCGGGTGGCAAGCCCCTGCGCCTTGTTGACCACCCCGGCCACGACGGACAGGGGAGCCATGGAATTGTCGCGGGTAGATTCGAACAGTTCGCGCAGCAGACCGGGGTCGTAGGGCAGTTCCGGCGGGCGGCGCAGCAGATCGTCCAGCAGCGCCTGGGCCGCGTCCAGACCGCCTGCTCCGGCCTGTCTGGCCTGTCTGGCCTGTCCGGTGCCGCCCCCGGCGGCGATGCGGGCCAGCATGTCGCGCACGGCGTCCTGCTGTTCGGCGGGCACCAGCTTCTTGGCCTGCATCCATTGCAGGAACTTGATGCCCGCGTCGATGGCGGGATTGATTTCCAGCGCCTTCAGGATGTGCTCCACCGTGCCGGTGAAATTCTTCTTCTCCAGCATGGCGCGGGCCATGTTCAGGTGCAGGTTCTCGTCCTTGCGGGTCAGTTCCAGGGCGCGCGTGTAGTAGGTCACGGCCTGGTCGAACATATGGTTCTTGCGCAGGTTGATGCCGAAATCATTGAAGAGGTGCTTGTGCTCCTCGTCGAAGGCGGCCTCCAGCTTCACCAGCCGTTCGAAGATGTCGTCGGCCTTGCCCGTTTCGCCGCGCGAAAGGTAGGTGAGCCCCAGCCCGAAGTTGGCGCGCACGTTCTCCTCGTCCACTTGCAGGGCGTTGCCGTACTCGTATTCGGCGCTGAAGGTCTCGCCCTTCTGGCGGTGGCGGTCGGCGCGGGCCACGGTCTTGTTCAGCTCGCGCATGCGCGGAAAGACGGTCTGGACGTAGAATTCCGGCTCGGGGGCGAACTTTTCCAGCAGTTCGTCAATGGTGATGCGCCGCTTGGGGCCCGAGGGAACGTAGTTGTTGTTCAGGGGCTGGACCTCTATGTCGCCCGTCCCGGTCTCTTCGGCGTACCAGAACCCCTTCTGGATGGTCTTGCGGGTGGTGGTGCCGGTGCCCACCTTCTTCACGTCCTGCGTCGAGAACACGCCCTTGATGCGTTCCCTGCCGCGCGGGCCGCCCTGTTGGGTTCCCTGTTGGGTCCCTTGCTGGGTCCCTTGTCGGGCGGCGGGTACGGGGTCGTCGCGGGTCACGTCGGTCATCTGAAGCCTCCAGCCGGGGGCGCGTATCGGCATCCGGCCCGGTTTTCCGGAACAGGTTACGCCGGGCGCGACAGACCGGACGCGCTGCGCGCGACCGTGCCTGCCTTCACCCTTCCCCCTTTTCTCACATATCGGCAGCAACCGCCATGCCTTGAGAGAGACGCGCCGCCATGCGGCATCAGGCCCCCGCCCGCGCCGCTCAGGCCCGCTGCCCCGCTGCCTCCCGCATCTCGGCCAGAATGCGCCGCGCGGCATCGGCGGGGCCATTCGGGCCTGACGCGCCGGTCACCGGGCGGCCCACCACCAGGTAGTCCGAACCGGCCCGCACGGCCTCGGCCGGGGTCATCACCCGGCGCTGGTCGTCGCCGCCGGAACCGGCCCCATCGCGGGCGGCAGGCCGGATGCCCGGCGTCAGGCAGATGAAATCCCGCCCGCACCGCCGCTTGATGCCTTCCGCTTCATACCCCGAACAGACGACGCCGCTCAAGCCCCACTCCCGACCGCACGCGGCCAGCCGGGCCGCCTCGGCCGAAGGGTCCGCGCCGCCGGGCAGTTCGCCCGGCCCCACGCTGGTCAGCACGGTGACGCCCAGCAGTATCGGGGCAGGTGCGGAGCCCCCCCTGCCGCCGCGCGCCGCCGCGCCCTCGGCCAGACCTTCCACCGCCGCGCGGCACATGCGCTCGCCGCCCGAAAGATGAATGTTGCACATGTCCGCCCCGGTGGCCACGGCGGAACGCACCGCCCCGCGCACCGTGTTGGGGATGTCGTGGAACTTCAGGTCCAGGAACACGGGAAAGCCCAGGTCCTTCAGGCGGGTGACCACCTCCGGCCCGGAAGCGGT
>JALHHV010000426.1:0-1124 GCA_022837365.1 Desulfovibrio sp.
GAGGCCGCGCGCCTGCTGGCCCCCGGCGGCCGGGTGGTGTTTTCCACCTGCACCACCAACGTGCACGAGAACGAGGCCCAGGTGCTGCACGCCCGCGACGAACTGGGGCTGGAAATCGTGCCGCTGGCCCCGCCGCCGGGCTTCGTGTTCGCCGAGCCGGAACTGCCCGGCTGCGACGGCACCCTGCGGGTGGACCCGGAACGCTCGGGCGCGCAGGGCTTCTTCATCGCCTGCCTGCGCAAGCCCGGCCCCAAGGGACAGGATGGCGACGCCGGTCCCCTTGCCCCCTGTCCGCCCCTGCCCGACACGGAGCGGGTGCACGCCGACGCCCTGCCCCCCTCGGCCTGGCCCGACGCCGGTCTGGATCCGGCCCTGCTGCCCGACGGCGTGGTGGCCCCCTTCGGCGACACCGCCTACTTCCTGCCCCGGCCCGCGCTGGAACGGCTGCCCGCCGCATTGCGGTGGCGCGGCTACCCGCTGGGCAAATGGGGCAAGGACGGCATCCGCCCCTCGCCCCGGCTGCGCGCCCTGATGCCCCTCCCCCTGGCGTCCTGCCCCGCCAATGCGGAACGTTACGTTGACGGCGACATCGCCATGCTGCACATGGACGACCCGGCGGACATCGCCGGGCTGCTCACCGGCCGCAGCATCGACGCCCCGCGCAACGCCGTCACCGCCCTGCTCCACTGGCGCGGCCTGCCGCTGGCCCGGCTGCGCGTGAAGGGCGGACGCGCCCTGTGGGCGGAACGCTGACCGCGCCGGGCAACCGCAACGCCGCACTGCGGAAACCGCAACCCACGCCCGCCCCGTCATGCTTCCCGGTCAGGCCGGGGCGTCCCGCGCGCCATCCGGCTCCGCCGCCCCGCCGGAAGGCCCCACAGCCAGAATGAAACCGTTGCGCAAATCGGGCTTGTTGTAGGCCAGCGGCGTGCCGTCCAGCAGGGTGACCACGCCGCCCGCCCCTTCCAGCAGAGCCTGGCCCGGCGCGGTGTCCCATTCCCAGGTGGGGTGCATGCACGGAAAGACGTGCGCCACCCCTTCCGCCACCAGACAGAACTTCAGCGGCCCGCCCGCCTGCATGCGCCGGTGCGGGAACAGCCCGGCCCGCAGCCTGTCCTGCGCCG
>JALHHV010000426.1:1166-4320 GCA_022837365.1 Desulfovibrio sp.
TTCCGGCGCGGGTCCGTGTTCCACCCGCCACGCGCCGTACCCCCGCCCGCCGTACCAGGTCACCCCCAGCGCCGGAAAATGCAGGATGCCCGCCGTGGGGCGTCCCCGCTCCACCAGGGCCACGCACACCGCGAAGTCGCCCTCGCCGTTCAGGAAGCCGCGCGTGCCGTCCAGCGGGTCCACCAGCAGGAAGCGCGGCCAGCCCGCGCGCTCGGCATGCGGGGGGATGCGCCCCTCCTCGGACAGCACGGGCAGGTCCGGCCGCAGCCGGGCCAGCCCTTCAGCCAGCACCGCCTGCGAGGCGTCGTCCGCCTCGGTGACCGGAGAATCGTCGGCCTTGCGGCGGATGTGCGGGACGGCCCCGCCGCACCAGTCCAGGATGACCGCGCCCGCCGCCTCCACCAACGGCAGCAGGTCCAGCAGGGGAAAGACCGTGTCGCGGCCCGCTGCGCCTTCCCGGTTTCCGTCGGCCATCACCCCTCCGCATGCATGGGCATTTTCAGGATTTCGTGCTACAGGGCGGCCATGCGCACCGCACACTCCGTCGGCATGAACCGGCGCGCGCACCCCACCGCCCCAGCCCCCGCCGTTCCGCAACGCACCGGAACGCGCGGCGCGGCGCATTGCGCCCGCCGTTCCGGCCTCGCCCATGCCGCCGCCCAAGCCATGATACGGCGAGCCGCACTGGCCGTCCTGCTGCTGTCCGTTGTGGCACTTGCGGGCTGCGCGGGCAAGCAGCAGATCGTCATCGACCCTCCGCAGGAATCCGTGGTCCGCCAGCAGGCCCCGTCCGCGCCGTCGCAGGCCCTGGTGCGCACCGCCCGCTCCGCCCTGGGCGTGCCCTACCGCAGCGGCGGGCGCACCCCGGCAGAGGGCTTCGACTGCTCGGGCTTCGTGTGGTGGACCTTCCGCCAGCACGGGGTGGACCTGCCCCGCACCTCCGAGGAGCAGGCCGCCTGCGGCAACCCGGTGCCGCCCGGCGGCGAGTTGCGCCCGGCCGACATCATCGTGTTCCGCACCGGGTCCGGCCCGCTGGGCCTGCACACGGCCATCTACACCGGGGGCGGACAGTTCGTGCACAGCCCCAAGCCCGGCGGCATCGTGCGCGAGGAAAGCCTGACCGTGCACTACTGGCAACGCGCCTTCATCTCCGCGCGGCGCATCCTGCACCCGGCGGAGCAGACCGCCGCCGCCCAGCCCTGAGCGCGGGCGACCCGTTCCCGCCCCCGCCCTCCGAAAGGTCCTCCGCATCCCCGGCACGACGCCCCGAAACAGAAACGGCCGCACCCCGAAGGATGCGGCCGTTCGCGTCCGGACGCGATAAGCTGCGAATGCTACTTGTTCAGGCCTTCGACCAGGGTCTTGGCGGCCATGAACTTCACGGCCTTGCGGGCCGGAATGGAAATGCTCTGACCGGTCTGGGGGTTCCGGCCCGTGCGGGCGGCCCGCTCGGTGAATTCAGCCTTGGTCAACATCAGGATGTCCTCCTTGCGCTATGCGGATTTCCCCCCGTAACCAAACCACGGTCAGCATGTCCCACCCTATGCAGTGACCGCGTTTTCTTGTCAATCGTTTCACGCCCCGCAACGCAAGGAAACACGCCATTTTCCTCATCCGTCCCCCCGTTTTGTTGCGCTTGGTTCGCATTGCGTATAGAAGACATGATGCACACGGCCCCAGAGCAACAGGCAATGCGCATGCCGTCGGGCAGCGCATCCGCCACAACGCCACGGGAGCACACCATGCCGGACACCGCACCGCGCGATACCGCACAGGTGACGCAGGCCCCCGCCGACGACCTGCTGACCATAGCCGACATCGCCCGCCGCCTTTCCCTGCCGGAATCCACCGCGCGCTACTACTGCAAGCGCTTCGCGGCATTCATGCCCACCGTGGGCGACGGCCGCCGCCGCCGCTACCGTACGGGTACCCTGACCATCATCGAGGCCATCATCGAGGCCATGCACACCGCCCGCACCGCCAGCGCGGTGGAGGCAATCCTGGCCCGGCGCTTTCCCCGCAATGCCGCCGTGCAGCCCGCACCCGTCCGGGCCGGGGCTGCGGACGGAGTTTCCGCAACAAGCCCCACCGCAACGCCCCCCCAGCCGGTGCGGCCGCTGCCCGTGGCCGAAGGCGCACCCGCCGCCCCGCCGGTGCCCGCCGGGGGCCTGGAACCGGGCCAGGCGTTGTACGCGCTCATCGAGCACCAGACCCGCGCGCTGGACACCATCGCCGCCGCCCTGTCCACCCTGGCCGCCCGGCAGTCGGCCCTGGACCTTCTAGCCGACCTCGCCCGCACCGCCGAAGGCGAGGTGGGCGCCATCCGCAAGGATGTAGCAACCCTGCGCCTGCTGCTGGATTCCTCGGAAAAGATCCACCAGCAGGACCTGGACCAGTTGCGCGACTGGCTGGGCCGGGTCATCGCCGACCGGCGGCAGCGCGTGCGCGAGCAGGTGTAGCCGCCGGATGCGGCCGCGCAGGGGCACGGTACGCCTGCACCTCCCAATGCGAACTACCGGACGGCGTTCCATCCACATACCACCCCCGCGAGGTTCACATGCCCGGCATGCTCCGCCCCGCTCATTTCCAGCGCCTGCGGTTCCGGCTGCCCGCCTTGCTGCTGTGCGCCCTGTGCCTGGCCGCCCCCGGACTTGCCCCCGCCGCCAGGGCCGACACCATAAACAACGTGTTCCGCTACGTGTGCGCGCCGGAACTGGGCCTCATCGACGTGGAGGCGGGCGGCCTCAACGGCGGCGACGTATACGCGGCGCTCACCGGCGATGACATGCGCGCCCTGTTCGACCGGTACGGCTTCGCACTGGTGGACTTTCTGATCGAGCGCGACAAGGACGATTTCGTCGTCGACCTGCACGAACTTGCCAGGGAATGCCACATCGGAGGCAAGACCTACCAGGTGCGCATCAAGGGCGCCGTGGGCAACGTGAACGGCAACGGCATGTGCGGGGAATGCGCCTCCATCCGTCTCACCGTGCTGGAGGACGGCAGGCCCCTGGTCAGGGACGTGCCGTTCGACACCATGGGCCCGCTGGACGAACCCACCGACCCGGTGCAGCGCATCCGCCTGCGCCCCAACGAGGGCTATCTGCTGGTGGACCACGACGTGCATTTCCTCAAAGACCTGCTCGCCCACCCC
>JALHHV010000427.1 GCA_022837365.1 Desulfovibrio sp.
TGAATTCTTCAACGAGTATCTTGGGCGCGCCCCATTCTTGCAGTTGGCGACCCACGTTTTCGCCATGCTCCCAACCTTGGTTGCCCACGGAAAGAAAGCGCAGGAAACATTCGCGCCCCCCGGGAAAGGCGTCAGGCGCCATGGGCTCGAGGCCGAACCCGGACGCCGCCCCATGGCACGAGCAGCTTCCCGTGCGCAGCCCCACCGCCTTCCCCTTGGCCGCCTGCCCGATCAACAGCATGGAGCACAGAGGGCTCGGCATCTTCACGTCATCCGGCAATTCCTCGGCATAGAACATGGCCAGGGGCGGAAAACGCAACTGCAACGCCTGTTCGAGGTTCGTCCCCATCCGTTTTCTCCTTCGTGCTGTCACAGGGTGTAGGTCAGTTCGATCAGGTGCTCCACAACGGCATCCCGCTCTTCCGTGCCGACGGCGTCGCCCCACGTGCAGACCTCAAGCCAGATGCCGTCCGCCGCATAGCGGATCATCCGGCCCGCGAGCGCATGGGATTCCTCGCCGTGCCGGGCGAGTTGCCGCTGCACCCAGTCGCGCCATTTCGCGGCCAACGGCGCGTCATGGCTCATGGCCACGGCGAACGCCCCGAGCAGTTTGCTCCCGTCCGGCCCCCCGCAGGGAGCCGCAGTGGCCCGAACATAAGCCCTGGTGAACCTGCCCCGCGGATTTTCATCACCGGCGATACGATCCTCGATGTTCTTCTCGAACACGGCCAGCAGACTGAGAAAAAGCGCGTCGACCAGCGCCTGTCGGCTCGGAAAGTGGTGGATCAGTCCCCCCTTGCTCACGCCCGCCCTGCGGGCGACGAGGTCAAGGCTCAGGCCGGCCAGCCCCCGCTCCACAACGATCAGGTTCGCCTCGGCCAGCAATCGCGCGCGCACCACCTGCGGCTGCCGTGGTCTTCTGTAGTTCTCGTTCATGGGCATTTAAGATACCAACCGGTCGGTATTGTCAAGCGGAATGTCCCGCCATACACAGCCCTCATGCAAACAGCGCGGGGCGGCCCGGATAATCCGGGCCGCCCCGCGACCACCGCCCGGCCTCAAACGGCCGGGCCAGCGTTTCCCGCTATCCCCCCGCCACCGCCACCTCGCCCCCGATGTCCACCCCCGCCATGCCCACCAAGGCGCGGTGGGGGTGCATTTCCACGCCCGCCGCGCGGGCCTCGTGGAACAGTTCAGCATAGGCCGGGTCGATGTAGTCGGCCGGGCCGAAGCAATGCCCGTCCGGCCGCTGGATGAGGTAGAACCCGGCGGCGCGTTCGCCGCGCGCCACGATGTCCATCATCTCGCGCAGGTGCTTGGCCCCGCGCTCGGTGGCGGCATCGGGAAAGGCGGCCACGTCGTCCTCCACCAGGGTCACGTTCTTGCACTCCACCCACAGGGTGGGCAGGCCGGGGCCGTCCAGCCGGGCGTCCAGCCTGCTTTCGCCGCGTTTGGCCTCGCGGCGCAAGGTGGTGTACCCCGCCGCCCACGGCAGCCGCCCGGCGTGGAAGGCCGCTTCCAGCAGCCGGTTGGGGACGGAGGTGTTCACCCCCACCCAGAAGCCGCGCGGCCCGTTGCCGCCGCAGCGCACCAGTTCCTGGGTGTATTTCAGCTTGCGGTCCGGGTTGGGCGCGGGCGACGCCAGCACCGCCGCGCCGGGGCGCATCAGCCCCAGCATGGACCCGGAATTGTTGCTGTGCACCCACAAGG
>JALHHV010000017.1 GCA_022837365.1 Desulfovibrio sp.
GTCTTCCATAACAAATCAAAAGGAGTTTTTCTTACACCACCATAGCTGTAAGCATACGAGAACCCCGCGCATAGCGCGGGGTTTTCTACATACAAAAACGGCGGCCCCCTACGGGGCCGCCGTTCGTCGTCACACGGGGGGAACGATGCCGGGCGCGGCCCGCGCCGCCCCCTACCATTTGCGCTCGTACTTGTTGCGCAGCCAGATGGCCGTGGCGTTCATGCCCAGCAGCAGCACCAGCAGCACCATGATGCCTGCGGCGGTGCGCTCGGAAAAGGCCCGCTGCGAATCCGACGCCCAGGTGAATATCTGGGCGGGCAGCACCGTGGCCGCGCTGTTGAAGTTTTCCGGGGCCTCGGGGATGTAGGCCATCATGCCCACGATGAGCAGGGGCGCGGTTTCGCCCATGGCGCGGGCCAGGCCGATGATGGTGCCGGTCAGGATGCCCGGCAGCGACAACGGCAGGACGTGGTGCCAGACCACCTGCAACGGCGTGGCCCCAAGGGCCAGCGCCGCCTCGCGGATGGACGGGGGAATGGACCGGATGGCCGCCCGCGTGCTGATGATGATGGCGGGCAGGGTCATCAGCGACAGGGTGAGGCCGCCCACCAGGGCCGACGAGCGGGCCACCCCCATGAAGTTGATGAAGATGGCCAGCCCCAGCAGCCCGTACAGGATGGACGGGATGGCCGCCAGGTTGTTGATGTTCACCTCGATGATCTGGGTCAGCCGGTTGTCCGGCGCGAATTCCTCCAGGTACACCGCGCACATCACCCCCACGGGGAAGCTGATGGCCAGGGTGATCAGCAGCACGTACAGCGAGCCGATGGCCGCCGCGCGGATGCCCGCCAGTTCCGGCAGCTTGGAGTCGCCCGATTCGAAGAACCCCCAGTTGAAGGCCAGGCGCGCCTTGCCTTCCTGGCGCATGGTGTCCACCAGCGCCTGGTGCCTGGGCCGCAGCCGGTTGGGATTCCCCTTCATGTACTGGTCGGTGTCCGCGCTGGCCAGCACCCACAGTTCCTGCGAGGTGCCGATGAGCCGGCTGTTCTCGGCCATCATGGACGGGATGAGCCGGGTGAAGCTGCGCGAGACCACCTGCACCGTGTCCGGGTCCATGGCGGCGTAGGGATTGTCGTGCGCCTCGGCCGTGTAGTTCACGGTCACCAGCAGTTCCGCCTGCTGGAAGGCCGGGTAGCCCTTCATGGTGATGTCGAACAGGAAGAACACCAGGAACGCCCCGGCCAGGAACAGCGCGGAAATGGCGCACAGGCGGAAGCGTTTTTCGGCCGCGCGCCGCTTGCGCAGCAGGGCCTTTTCGTCGATGCCGAACAGTGATGCCATGCCGCCCCCCTACTCGTACTGTTCGCGAAACTTGCGGATGACCACCAGCGAGACCACGTTGAGCACCAGCGTGAGCACCAGCAGCACGAGGCCCAGCCCGAAGGCCGAAAGGGTCTGCGGGCTGTCGAAGGCCTGGTCGCCGGTGAGCGAATCCACGATGCTCACGGTGACGGTGGTCATGCTCTTCAGCGGGTTCCACGTCAGGTTGGGCATGAGCCCGGCGGCCATGACCACGATCATGGTCTCGCCCACCGCGCGCGACACGGCCAGCAGCACGGCGGACACCACGCCCGGCAGGGCCGCGGGCAGCACCACCTTGCGGATGGTTTCCGACGTGGTGGCCCCCAGCGCGTACGACCCTTCGCGCATGGCCTGGGGCACGGCGTTGATCACGTCGTCCGACAGCGAGGAGACCAGCGGGATGATCATCACCCCCATGACCAGGCCCGGCGCCAGGGCGTTGGTGTATTCCGCCTCCAGCCCCACGGCCTCGGCCAGGTGCACGATGAGCGGGCTGACCGTGATGGCCGCGAAGAACCCGTAGACCACGGTGGGGATGCCCGCCAGGATTTCCAGCGCGGGCTTGGCGATGCGCCGCACCCGCTTGCTGGCGTATTCGGCCATGTACACCGCCGCGAACAGCCCCATGGGCACGGCCACCAGCATGGCTACGGCGGTGATGTAGAAGGTGCCCGCGAACAGCGGCAGCGATCCGAATTCCGGCGTGGCCACGTTGCCGTCGGCCCGGCCGGTGGAAATGAGAAAGGCCGTCTCCGGGCTCCACTTGGTGCCGGTCAAAAAGTCCCACAGGTTCACCAGCCGGAAGAACTGCATGGCCTCGAACACCACCGAGACCACGATGCCGATGGTGATGAGGATGGAAATGCACGAGGCCCCGATGAGCGCCCAGCGCACCGCGCCCTCCACCCGGTGGATGGCGCGGAAGTCGCGCCCGATGGCCCGCTGCGACCAGACCAGGCCCAACGCGGCCAGGGCCACGCCCCCGCCCGCCAGCACCGGGCCGGGCACGGTGACGACGTGCAGCAGGTGCAGCAGCCCCGCCAGCACGAACAGGCCCATGGACGGCAGCGCCACCCACAGGCACGAATACCACCCGTAGTACACGAGCGGCGAATGGAATTCCGTGCCGCGCGCATTGTCCGCGCCGGCCCTGCGCCGGGCGATCATGTACGCCAGCACCGAAAGCGGCAATATGGCCATCAGGGCCATCTGCAACGCGCTTCCCATGGTCATGTGCGATCCCGTTGGCCGGGGGGCGCGCACCCCCCGGAAATGGTGAAGGCCGGGGAAGGCGGCTTCCTTCCCCGGCGCGTGCGGCCCGTTGCTACTTCAGGTCGGCGGCGGTCAGCTTCCTGAAGCCGGTCACGTCCTTGCGCACCTGCTCGCGTTCGGCGGCGGGCAGCGGGATGAGGCCGATGGTCTTCAGGTAGCCGGAATCGCCGATCATCTTTTCGGACATGAACAGTTCCACGTATTCCTTCAGACCGGCAATCTTCCCGATATGCGCGTCCTTCACGTAGAAGAACAGCGCGCGGGAAATGGGGTACCTGGCCGAAGAGATGGCCTCGAAGGTGGGCTGGTTGCCTTCCACGGTGCAGCCCTTGATGCGGTCCTTGTTCTCGGCCAGGAAGCTGTAGCCGAAGATGCCCACGGCCTCGGTGTCCTTGGTCAGCTTCTGCACGATGAGGTTGTCGTTTTCACCGGCGGGCACGTAGGGGCCGTCCTGGCGGATCTTCTTGTACTGGGCGGCGTCCTTGCCCAGCACGGCCTTGAAGGTCTCGTCCTTGCCGGTGAACTTTTCCACCACCATTTCGATGAAGGCGTCGCGGGTGCCGGAGGTGGCGGGCGGGCCGTAGATGACGATCTTGCGGTCGGGCAGGGCCGGGTTCAGCTGCTTCCAGGTCTTGTAGGGGTTGGGAGCCAGCTTGCCGTCCACGGGCACTTCCTCCAGCACCGCCAGGGCCAGGTCCTTCAGGGAAAGGTTCATGTCGGCGTTGCCGATGTTCTGGGCGATGACGATGCCGTCGAAGCCGATCTTGGCCTCGGTGATATCGGTGACGCCGTTCTTGGCGTTGGTCTCGAACTCCTCGACCTTCATGCGGCGGGAGGAGTTGGTGATGTCCGGGGTGTCGGGGCCGACGCCCGCGTAGAACAGCTTGTGGCCGCCGCCCGAACCGGTGGATTCGACCACGGGCGACTTGAACTGCTTGTTGGTGGCGCCGAATTCTTCGGCCACGGCGCTGGAGAAGGGATACACGGTGCTGGAACCCACGATGCGGATCTGGTCGCGGGCTTCGGCCACACCGGCCAGCGACAGCACGAGCGCGGCGGCCAGCGCCACTTTCTTGAACGATTTCATTGCAAGCCTCCCTGACGGTTCCCTGTATGGGGGTAGTTGTGTGCGATTCAGCGTCAACGCGCCACAAGAATTATCCAGCGCACGTTACGGCCTGTTGTGACAACCGTTACAATCCTGTGTCATGCGGCCCGTTGCGTGGCTGGCAACGGCGCAGGGCACGCATGTCTGCCATCATTCCTTTTCATCGCAGTGGGTTGCACCATCGCCATCGCACGTCATGCCGTCCATGACATGTTGCAGTTCCCCGGCCAGGCGCGAAAGCCCGGCCACGGCTTCGGCCGATTCGGCCATGCCCTGCGCGGTCTCGCGGGCGATGGCGTCCACTTCCGCCACGGCGCGCACCACTTCCTCACCGCCACGCGTCTGGGCCTCGGCCATGGCCGCGATGGCCCGCACTTCGCCGCCGGAATCGCCGATGCGGGCCAGGATGTCGTCCAGCGCCCCGCCGGAGCGGGTGGCCAGCGCGTCGCTTTCGCGCACGGCCCCGGCCACGCTGGCGGTGCTGTCCACGAAGCCGCGCGTGGCCCGCTGGATGGCTCGGATGCGCTCGCCCACCTGGCCGGTGGCGCTCATGGTCTTTTCCGCCAGCTTGCGCACCTCGTCGGCCACCACGGCGAAGCCCCGCCCGGCCTCCCCGGCACGGGCCGCCTCGATGGCGGCGTTGAGGGCCAGCAGGTTGGTCTGGTCGGCGATGTCGCTGATGACGCCCATGATCTGGCCGATGGATTCCGCCTCGCGCCCCAGTTCCGTCACGTTTTCCTGCAACCGTTCCACCTGGCCGAGCACCCGGTGCATCACCTCCATGGAGGAGCGCACCACGTCGCGGCCATCCTCGGCCACCCGCATGGTGGAACCGGCCATGTCCACGGCCAGCGCGGCGCGGCGGCCCACCTCGGCCACGGTCTGGTTCATGCGGTCCATGGCGGCGGTCACCTCGTCCACGCGGGCCAGCTGGCGGGCGGCGCCGTCGCTGGAGTGGGCCACCTGCTCGGCCAGTTCGTGGGCGGACGAGGCCACCCGGCGGGCGATGTCCTCCGCCTCGCGCGCGGTGGCGGCGATGACCGCGTTCTGGGCGTCCAGCCGGGCGTGCTGGGCGCGCTCGTGGGTCAGGTCCACCCACAGCGAGATGGCCCCTATCAGGTCGCCCTCCAGGTCGTAGATGGGCGTGGCCACCATGTGCAGCACCACCTCGCGCCCGTCGGCCTGCGGGTCGAGGATGAGGTCTTCGGCCACCCGGCCGCGCCGCTCCATGCTGCGCCGGGTCAGCACCGGGCGGGCGGCGTCGGCCGCGCCGCCGTACACCAGTTCGCCCAGTTGCCTGCCCAGCCACGCGGAAGGTTCGCCCGCGCGCCGCAGCACGGCCAGGGCCTCGGCATTGACGTGGGTGATGTTGTTGGCAAGGTCCACCACCACGCAGGGCACCACCACCCCGTCCAGCACCCCCTGGCTGAATCCCAGGCGCATGCGCAGTTCGCCCACCATGGCCTGCACAGCGCGCACCGTGGCCCCGATGGTGTCGTCGGCCGCGTAGTGGAAGGTGTAGTCGAAGTTGCCGCGCGCCACCTGCTGGGCCAGGGTGGCCAGCCGCTGCATGGGCACCATGAGCTGGCGCACCATCAGCCAGATGACCAGCGCGGCCACGGGCAGGGCCACGGCGGCGGCGATGCCCGCGCCGCGCCACAGCCGGGCGCTGACGCCTTCCATCAGGTCGGCGCGGCTGACGGTGGTGACGAAGGTGACGTCCCACGGGGCGTAGCGGTCGGCGCAGGCTTCGTACTCCTCGCCGCCGTCCGTATAGATGACGGCGCGGGAATCGCCTGGGTAGATGACGGCGCGGGAGTCACCCCCGTAGGCGGCGGTGTCCGGGCCGCCGGAACCGGCACCGGGCGACAAGGCCGCGCCCCATGGCAGGTCGGAAATGTTGCACCCCACCATGGAAGGGTCATGATGGATGAGGATGGTGCCCCCGCCGTCGAAGGCAAAGGAATGCCCCTTGCCGCCCACGTTGTGGCGCACCACGGCGGCGGCGAATTCCGGGGCCAGCAGGGGGCGGGCCACCTCCACCGCGCCCAGTATCTCGCTGCCGTCCATGCCCTTTACCGGGGCGTAGGCGGCCAGGTTCCATTGGCCGCCCACCTTGAGAATGCCGGTGAAGCCGTTGCCGGACAGCAGCGCCGCCGTCACCGGGCTCTCCTTCCCGAGGACGGTCCAGCGGGCGCTGCCGGACGGGTCGGCCACGCTGGTGCTGACGCGCGCCAGCCGCCCTTCGTGCAGTTGCAGCACGGAGGCCCCCACCCCGGCCAGGTCGCGGATGCGGTCCACGAGGTCGGTGCTTTCGTGCAGGTAGGCGGACCCCAGCTTGAAGCCGGGCAGGGTGGCCTTCACTTGTTGGCCGGTGTCGGCGTCGCGCAGGGTGGCCTCCACCTCCATGAATATTTCCGGAATGGGGAACCCGGCCAGGCCGAACTGCAACTGCATCAGCCTGAGGTCCGAGCCGATCTTGTTGCGGTTCAGCGTGTCCTGGAATTTCGCGGATTCCATGAGCAGTTGCGAGACGTTGCGCAACGATGCGCGTCCCTGCGCCAGGTAGCCGCGCCGGGTGTCCACCAGGCTGGTGACCAGCATGCCGGACATGGCGGCCAGCACCATGACCAGCGAGCCCGCGATGAGCTTGGTGCGGAACGATACGGTGGTGAACATGCGCCCGTCCTTGGAATATGTCCGGGAAGATGCCCGGAAAAAATGCTCGGGGAATGCGCCGGTGCGGCGCGGGATGCGGGCCGGGGCGGGAAGCGGATGGAAGCGGGACGCGCGAAACGCGCGCCCCGGCGGCAGGGGCGCGCCACCCTCCCCGGCGGCTGGCGTATTCATGGGCCACGCGGGCGAAGATCAGGTGACGACGGGGTCACGTTTCCGTAACGCATGGCGGTTGCCCGCACTTTCCACATGTTGGCGCATGTGGCGTTCGCGTTACGGCGGGCAATGACGGCGGCGGCCGGGAATGCCCGCCGCGCGGCCGGTGCGTTTCCGGGCCGGACGTGCTACACGGCGCGCATGACGATCATCCACGCCCGCATCCTCTCCGCCGCGCCCGCCCGCCGGAGGCCCCGGTGAAGGCCATCGGCGAAGCCCTGCGCGGGTTCCTGGAACGGCGAGGCGCACCCGAACGGATGCGCCTCGTCCGCCTGTGGGAGAACTGGGACATGGTCATGGGGGTGGACATCGCCGTGCTGGCCTACCCGCTGGGGCACCGCAAGCGCATCCTGCTGGTGGGGGCGGAGGACAACATGGCCATGCAGGACCTGACCTTCCTGACGCCGGAAATCCTGGAGCGGGTCAACGCCTTCATGGACGACGTGTCCGACGGGCCGTACTTCGAACGGGTGGAGGTGCACCTGCTGCAACGCCGCACTCCGCTGGACGAGGTGCGCGTGACGCGCGGCGCGCCGCCGCCCCGCGTGCCGCCCCGGCCGGACAACCTGGGCGGGCTGCTGGGCGCCTTCGACCCGGAATCGCCCGTGGCCCGCGCCTACGCCAGCTACGTGCGCATGTTCCGCGAAATCGGGGATGCCGCCGCGAAGCCGGGCGATGCCGGACGGGACGGGCGCGACAGGCGTGACGGGCGTGACGGGCCCAACGGGAGGAAGTGAGCCCCCTCGCCCCCGCTCCCGTATTCTCCTGCCGCGCCGCCATCTTTTTCGCTTGACGCACCCCGCGCCTTCGGAGTATCCGTCTCTTCCGCGCCGCATGGCGCACAGGGTGTCCCCATCGTCTAGCTGGCCCAGGACAACGGCCTTTCACGCCGTCGACAGGGGTTCAAATCCCCTTGGGGACGCCACAACAAATCAAGGAGGCTTTCGCCTCCTTTTTTGTTTGGCTGGCCGAGCGGATTTGGCCCCGGCTTCGCCGGTACTTGCAGGAGGCACGGCGCATGGCTATCCTGCCACCTGCACGGCCCGCACCGGCGGCGCGGCCGTATCGCCATACCCGGCGTACCTGGCGCATCGGGCGCGCATCCCAGCACCACCCCCGAGAGGTATCATGGAGAATGCACTCCGTTCAGAGCGTTCCCGCAACGCCGTCATCCAGGCCGCACTCACCATCATAGGCCGCGACGGGCCGGGGCGGCTGACCCTGGACGCCATCGCCCGCGAAAGCGGGCTCAGCAAGGGCGGGCTGACGCACCAGTTCCGCACCAAGGGCGCCGTGTTGCAGGCCCTGCTCGAATACCAGATAGAATATTTCGCGAAATTCTCCCGCGACTATTTGCAGGAGATCGACCCCGCGCAGCCCGAGCCCCGCCTGGTGTCGCAGATAGCGACATTGCGGGAGATCGCCGTCACCAGGCAGCAGCATTCCGTGGCGTTCGCCATCCTCGGCGCCTTGACCGACGCTCCCGACCTGCTGTCCATCATCATCGAGCGCGACACCGAAGCCATCGAGCAGATCAAGGCCGAAGCCGCCGACCCGGACCTGGCCCTGCTGCGCTGGGCCGCCGCCAGGGGGCTGGCCCTGACCACCCTGTTCAGGATCTGCCCACTTTCCCGGGAAGATCGCGAGCGCCTGTTCGACCTGCTGCTCGACGACCAGTACTGGCAGCATCGGGCAGACCCGCCGAAGCCCGGCGTCTAGCCCCGCCCCGCAATTCCCCACGGCCCCGTGCCGGTTGCACTACCCGCGACCGGCACGGGGCCGCCGCCATTGAACCGCACGGCTCCTCCCCGCCTCGCGCCCGCCCGGCGGCCCACCTGCGACCGGCGGGCGCTCCTTTTTTTACCAATATAAAAACAGACTGGACGGTTTGTTTTTTTGCGGATAGATTGGCTTCGCATCCGGCACAACGCCGCCACCGCGGCCGCGCGCGAGCCGGAGACAACGCCGCCGCATCGACGCAAGGCCGCATGAGGAACGCGGCCGCTCTCCCTGAAGCGACTCACGATCAACACCGGAGGATTCCATGATTACACGCCTCATGACCCGACACCTGGTGCCGCTCATCGCCTGCGCACTCCTGGCGGGGTGCGCGGGCACGAAGCCCGCCGCATACAACGGCATCGCCTCGTCTCCGTACCTGACCCCCGATCCCGACGACGCGTCGGACCGCACCCCCTACAGGTATGCGGCACGGGTGAACTGGAACGGATACAGGAAACTGGTGCTCGACAACGTCAGCATCTACAAGGGGACGGACCATCAGTTCGCCGACATTTCCGAAGGGGAAAAGACGGAACTTGCCACCTACATGCAGGCCCGGTTCGCCGAAAAGCTGGGCACGCGGTTCCAGATCACCGACAGCCCCGCCCCCGACACGCTGCGCGTGGCCCTGACGCTGACGGGAGCGGAAAAGACCACGCCGGTGCTGGGCACGGTGTCGCGGTTCGACCTGTTGGGGGGCGTGTACAACGGCGTGCAGAGTTTCCGGGACAGGGAAGGAACCTTCACCGGTTCGGTGATCTATGCCGTGGAAGTCTATGACGCCCAGACCTCCCGCCTGCTCATGGCGTACATTTCCAGGCAATATCCGAACCCCATGAACATAGGGGCCAGCATCGGAGCGCTGGAAGCGGCGAAGACAGGCATCGAAAAGGGCGCGGAGGACATCGTGGATCGCTTGAAATAAACCGTTGGCGGCGTTCCGCGGGCGAGGGGCATCCCCCTTGTCTCCTGCCGTCGCCCTCTTCCACCCGCCGTCCGGTTCTCCTTTGTCCTCCCGCTTTCCCCCTGATCCGCCCGCTTTCCCTGACACCAGCGGCAAGAGACGCGGGAATCCGCCCGGCCATTTCCCCCGTGCCCCTGGCGCCCTCCCCTGAATGGCAAGGGCGTACGCAACCGCGTACGCCCTCTTCGTCTGCCCGCGCAGGGCTCAGGTGTTGCCGTACCCCGTTCCCGCCCCGCCCTCCACGCCGAACATCTCCACCGCCGCCTCGATGAGGCCGGGTTCCATGAAGTCCGTGCTGCGCTCTATCTGGCGAGTGGCCGCGCGGCGCATGCCCGCCACGAAGGGGGCGGCTCCGCCGCCATGTGTGGCGTCCAGGGCGTCGGCCACGGTGCCGCACAGGTAGTGCACGCACAGCGGCGACTTGAAGAGGCGCAGCGGGCAACCGGTGGCCGTCAGGTACGGGCAGCCCCGCTCCCCCATGACCGCGCCCCCGGCGTGGTGCGCGCCCTCCACGGCCTGAAGGCGCGCCAGCGCGTCGGCCATGCGCAGGGCAAGCCCGCTGGGCTGCTGCATCATGATGTCCGACAGGCTGAACACCACGTTGTGGCTGCGGTTGCAGCAGCCCAGCGGGGGCCGTTCGCAGCCGTCGCGGCAGATGTGCTTGGTGGCGTGGCCCTGCACCACGTCCAGTTGGCGGGTGTACAGGGAATAGCCGATGAGCGCGCGGCGCAGGCCGTCGTCCATGGCTCCCAGATGCGCGCTGAGCCGGGTGACCTGGCGGCGCACCGTGCGCTGTGACAGCAACGGGTAGCCCCGCCCGGCGAACAGGGTCACGTCGTGGTCCACGCCGCCGGTCTCCGGGCCCGGCAAGGCGTCGAGCCAGCCGTCGATGGGCATGGGCGGTGCACCTTTGCGGATTGCGGGGTAAATGGACAGCCGAGAGGGAAACGAAGAGGAAACGGCGAAGACGCGCCATCCGCCCTGCATCCGCACACATCGGACGGCACGACGGCGGGGCGTCGCCCGCTGCTCGCCGCAGCGCACGACGCCTTCCACCGAAGATTGCTGTCCTGTCGCGTAGCATGCCGTTTCGCGTATTGTACACCACGATCTTGATGCATCGCCGCACGAGTGGTGCACCTTGCCACTCTCTTCCCATCGTCCCCGCACATTCGCCGCATGACGTGCCGCAACACCACGGCAAGGCGTCACGCTACCCGCCCCGCTGCCCGCCCGGCGCGCAAAAAGCGAAGGGGCATGGCCCAAAGGCCATGCCCCCGTTGCATTCCGCGCCCGGTTCTGCCGGTGCGCGCGTCGTCCCTTCGGCCGGCACCCTGCGCCGGTCACGCCGCGCGGCCGCGGGACGCCGTGACTAGAACTCGTACACCAGGTTGAAGGTCAGCTTCTTGGCGGAGTTCAGGTCTTCGCCCACGGCACCCCAGGTGTCCTCGTCCAGGTCCAGGCGGATGTAGCCCATTTCCAGGATGAAGGTGAGGTTTTCGTAGATCTGGTAGGTGTGATCGAAGTTCACTTCCCAGGCGCTGTCCTCGTCGGTCAGGAACACGCCGCCCTGGGCCGGAGCCAGCGCGTCGGCGAGACGCCGACGCCCCACAGGCCCGCGCCGTTCAGGGCGAACTGGCTGTCCTGGTTGAACGCGGAGCCGGGGAAGCCGAAGCTGGTGGGCGCCCAGGCGTTGGGCGAGATGGAGGGCATGCGCTCGGAGCCGTTGTCGAGGTCGTCGTCTTCGCCGCTGCCGTACCAAGCGAACACGCCGGGGGTCATCATGTCCATCTTGTACTCGACCATGGCCGAAACCAGCCAGCCTTCGCGGGTGGCGTAGTCGTCGTCGGCGTCCTTGTTGCCGTAGGTGAAGTCCATCTTCACGGCAAAGGGATCGAACATGGTCAGTTCAAAGGCCACGCCGCCCCACCACGCATTGTGGGTGGTGGTGTCGTCGCCGGTCAGCAGGCCGGTGCTCTGGCCAAGGCTCTGCATGCCGGCCTGGAAGACGTCCCACGAGTCGGTGTTGTAGTTGGCGCCGCTGCCGTCCACGTCCTTGCCCACCGAGGCGTACAGGACATACGGGGTCACGCTGACGCCGTCCAGGGTCACCGGCGCGGTCAGACCGAACACGTCCACTTCGTCGAAGTCGTTCTTGGTGTCGGTGTTGCCGGAATCGTTGTCGTAGGGGCGCGCCCAGAAGGCGGTGAGGCCCAGGTTTTCATTGACGGCGTAGCTCAGCACCAGGGCGGCCACGTCCTCGTCGCTCAGGATGGGGCTGGCGCCGAAGGTGGCGCCGGGCAGGTCCATGCCCTGCAGGCCCATGCGCACCTTCAGTTCGGTTTCGGGCACGATCCAGTCGATGTACGACCGGCGCACCTTCACCGACTTGCCGTCGGAACCCAGGGCGCCGTCTTCCTGGCCCCAGGTGGTGGTGCCCATTTCCAGGAACACCACGCCGCGCAGCGATTCGCTGGCGATGATGTCGATCTGGGTGCGCAGCCGCTGGTGGGCGGCGAAATCGTCTTCGCTGTCCCCGCCGTCATCGGCGGCGCGGTAGTTCATGCCGTCGGTCCACGAGAAGTCGAAGGCCCATTCGCCCTTGGCCTCGATGGTCGCCGCACCGGCCGGGGATACGGCGCCGCACAGCAGCGCCATGCCCAGCAGCAGCGTGATCAAACGTTTCATGTTTCCTCCTTCCTTGCAGGAATATTCTTCGGACCGGCGGCATTGGCGCCGCGCGGCCCCGTGCAACGCCGCGCCGCGCAGGGGTGCGGCGGGCGTTTCCGTGTCGAATACTGAAAACGATTTTCAGAGTCAATCTCATATCTGAAGAATCCCGGTTTCTCGCCCGCTGCCTTCCCTCCCCCTGCGCCGGGGCACGGCCAGACTCCATTCCGGTTTCGAAACATCACCGAAACGTATCGTTTCACGATGATACATCATCCGGAAAATGCATCACGGAATGCCACGCCATGTCGCACTGCGGCACACTCATCCGGATACGTATTTTCTACCTGAGCAGTAGCATTGATATTCTACTATTGCAGTAGACAATCAAATCTACCACGCAAGTAGACTACTATTTTTTACAACACCACTTCCCCGGTAGTCTTTCCTGTGTTACACCATCTTCAAATACATCCGCATTTGCGACGTCACATTACAGTGCAACGATCATTCTTCTGCGCCTGGCATACAAGATGCCGGATCAGAACAGGAGGTCCGCATGTCCACATCCACCGCAACCCCGCAAACGGCCCACGGCCAGCCGGAAGCGCCGCCCGCCGCGCACGCCGCCGCGGGGCTTCCGCACCCCGATCCCGGCGACTGGGAGCCGGGCAGGCGGGTCATCGCGCCGTCCTTCGCGCCGCTGCCCGGCCATCAGTGGCAGGAAGAGCCGCTCATGTCGCACGACGGCATGCACGTGGCCGCCGTGGTCCGGCAGGAGGACGACAGCTTCACCATGCGCGTGGACGACGAGGTCTGGGATGCGGGGTTCGACAAGGTCTGGTCGCCGCGCTTCCTGCCCGACGGACGGCTGGTCGCCATCGTGCAGCAGGACGGGGAATGGACCGTGGCCGTGGACGGCGAGACGTGGCCGGACACCTACGGATTCATCTGGTCGCTGCTGCACGGCCCCGCCGGAAAGGTGATCGCCGCCGTACAGCAGGACATGCGCTACGGCATGATCGTGGACGGTGAGCCCTGGGAGACGTTGTACGAAAACGCCAACAACTTCGCCCTCAGCCCCGACGGCCGCCGCACCGCCGCCGTGGTGCAGACCGTGCCGCTGGGCCAGGCCGACATCGAGACCTTCACCAGGGGCGTGTACAGCGTGGCCGTGGACGGCGAGGCATGGGGCCGCAACTTCATGAACGTGTGGACGCCCGTGTTCGACAACCGCAACGACCGGGTGGCCGCGCAGGTGCGCCTTTCCCATTCCGAATACACCGTGGCCGTCAACGGCGCGCCGTGGCCCGCCACGTTCCCCTGCGTGTGGGAACCCTGCTTCGACCCGGCCACCGGCGCGGTGGCCGCCCCCGTGCGCAAGGACGGCCGCTGGGGCATGGCCCTGGACGGCACCCTGCTGTGGGAGGCGCGCTTCTTCCAGTGCTGGACGCCCGCCTGGAGCCCCGACGGGCGGCACCTGTGGGCCATCGTGGCCCCCCGCTACGGCAGCTTCACCGTGGCCCGCGACGCGTCGCCCTGGCCATTCGCCGCCCCGGTGGTCACCGACCTGGTCCTGTCACCCGACGGCGCCCGCGCCGCTGCCCTGGCCAGCCACGACAACGCGGCCTGGCAGGTGGTGGTGGACGGCGTGGTCTGGCCCGGCCGGTGGGACATGGCCTGGCGGCCCGTGTTCAGCCCGTGCGGGCGGCACGTGGCTGTGCGGGTGAAGGACCGGGGCCGCGAAACGGTGCTGCTGGACGGCCGCCCGTGGCGCGAAGCGTTCACCACGGCGTGGGACCCGGTGTTCGGCCCCGCCACGGCCAACGGCGCGGGCATGGCCGTGCTGCTGCGGGGCATCCGCGACGGCGCGTGCGAACGGTGGGTGGCCACCCCCGACGACTTCAGGGCCTGACCGGCCAGCGGAGGCGACAGCAATGCAACAACTCTACAATTTCGCAGTGGGTCCCCTGACCTGGGTCGCGTGGGCCGTATTTCTGGGCGGGGCGGCATGGCGCCTGGGCTC
This sequence comes from Desulfovibrio sp., assembly GCA_022837365.1. Classification (GTDB taxonomy): domain Bacteria; phylum Desulfobacterota; class Desulfovibrionia; order Desulfovibrionales; family Desulfovibrionaceae; genus Cupidesulfovibrio. The sequence continues at coordinate 14,077 of JALHHV010000017.1, forward strand.
CATGTGGGCGCTGGCCCGCAAGAAGGACATGAACGCCGTGGCCTACATGGACGTGCGCTTCGCCGCGCGGTCCATGGCCCGCTGGGCAACCCCCTTCGCCACGCTGGGCTGGCGGGCCAACCCGGCCGTCACCGTGGCCACCTTCGCCTTCCACATCTCGCTCGGCCTGTTGCTGCTCTTCGCGCCGGGGCACGCGGTGCTGTGGGACTACGCCTTCGGCGTCAATGTCTGGTCGCTGCCGGAAGGCGTGGCCGACGTCCTGACCGTGCTGGTCATCCTGCTGTGCGGGTTCTTCGCGTGGCGCAGGCTCCAGTTGCCCACGGTCCGCTTCGTCACCCGGCCCATGGACTGGCTGGTGCTGGCGCTGGTGGCCGTGCCGTGCGTCACCGCGTTCCTGGCCAAGCAGCAGATCGGCGACAACCTGCTGCTGTCCACCCTGCACGTGCTGTCGGGCGAGGCCATGCTGATGGCCCTGCCCTTCACCCGGCTGTCGCACGCCATCTTCTCGCCCTTCACGCGGGCCTACATGGGCTCGGAATTCGGCGGGGTGCGCCACTGCCCCGACTGGTGACGCCCGCGCCATCCCACGGGAGACAACCACATGAGCGCAACGGAATTCTCGGGCATCGCGGAACGCCGCATAGAGGACGCCAACCTCGTGCGGGGCGTGTCCGCCCTCACGCGCGAACGCATCGAACGCGTGGTCAAGGCCGTGACCAAGGGCGAGGCGGGCGCGCGCCTGGCCGTGTACCACGAAACCTGCATGCGCTGCGGCATGTGCGCCGACGCCTGCCACTACTGCATCTCGCACGACGGCGACCCCACCTATTCGCCCGTGGGCAAGATGGAACAGACCATGTGGAAGCTGCTGCGCACCGGCGGCAAGGTGGACCCGGACGACATCTACGGCATGGCCCAGATCGCCTACACCGAATGCAACCTGTGCCGCCGCTGCGTGCACTACTGTCCCGTGGGCATCGACACCGGCTACGTCATGGGGCTGGTGCGGCGCATCTGCCACCGTCTGGGCGTGGTGCCCCTGTACATCCAGGACACCGCGCACAGCCATTCCGGCACCATGAACCAGATGTGGGTCAAGGACGACGAATGGCTGGACAGCCTTGTCTGGCAAGAGGACGAGGCGCGCGGCGAAATTCCCGCCCTGCGCATTCCCTTCGACAAGGAAGGGGCCGACTTCCTGTACTCGGTCATCGCGCCGGAACCCAAGTTCCGCACCCAGCTCATCTACCAGGCGGCGGTGATCTTCGACCAGGCCGGGGTGGACTGGACCATGCCCTCGGCCCCCGGCTGGGACAACAGCGACATGTGCATGTTCACCGGCGACTACGAGATGATGGGGCGGCTCAAGCGCTGCCACTTCGAGATGGCCCAGAAGCTGAAGGTGCGGCGCATCGTCATGGGCGAATGCGGACACGCCTTCCGCTCCGTGTACGACGTGGGCAACCGCTGGCTGGGCTGGAAGAACCACCCCGTGCCCATCGTGCATTCCGTGGAGTTCTTCTGGGAACTGCTGACGGAAGGAAAAATAAAGCTGGCCAAGAAGTTCGACGAGCCGGTGACCATCCACGACCCGTGCAACATCATCCGGGGGCGCGGCCTGATGGACAAGCTGCGCGAGGTCACCCACGCCCTGTGCTCCAACGTGGTGGAAATGTCCCCCACGCGAGAACACAACCTGTGCTGCTGCGCGGGCGGCGGGGTGATCAACTGCGGCCCGCCCTTCAAGGGCGTGCGCCTGGCGGGCAACAAGGCCAAGGCCGACCAGCTGGCCGCCACGGGCGTGCACACGGTGGTGGCCCCCTGCCACAACTGCCACGGCGGGCTCGAGGACATCATCCACCACTACAAGCTCGGCATGCACACCAAGTTCCTGGGCGACCTGATCTACGACTGCATGGAAAAGCCCGGCGCCGCGTAGGCACGGCAAGGAGCACCCCCATGAAGGCACCACGTTCCCTGCCGGTGGCGGCGATTCTGGCGGCCGCGCTGCTGTTCCTGCTGCTGCCGCCCGTGCCCACGGCCCCGGCGCAGGACGACATGACCCATCTCGCGCCGGACGCGCTGGCCCCGCATTCCCGGCCCGCCGCCCGGTTCGTGCACGACACGCACAACGAAAAGGCCAAGATCGACGAGTGCGGCACGTGCCACCACGGCACCACCGAGGACGGGCGGCGCGACCC
>JALHHV010000428.1 GCA_022837365.1 Desulfovibrio sp.
GCGGAGCCCCTATCAGAACACCACGGGGCGGGCCTGCGCGCCGCGCTCTTCGCGCGCGGACATGCAGTGCACGCAGCGGGTGGTGGTGGGCACGGCCAGCAGCCGTGCGGCGGGAATCTCGTTCCCGCAGTCGTCGCAATAGCCGAAGTCCTCGTCGTCCAGCCGTTCCAGCGTGGCGCGCAGCACCTGCAGGCGCGCCTCGGTGCGCTGCTTCCACGAACGGTAGGTCATGCCTTCCACATCGGGCAGCCCTTCGGGGTCGCTGGCGTCCTCCACGCCCTGCAGGCCGCGCCAGCGGTCCAGGGCTTCGCGCAGGTCGCGGATTTCCTGCTTCAGCCTGCGCCGTACCACGGCAATGGTTTCTTCGCGCATCTCGGTCCTCCTTCGGCGCGGCCCGGCCCTGCCCGCGCGGTGCGCGAGGGGCGGCCATGCGCCGGATGCCCCTTGGGGCCAGTTGGGTAAATAGGGTAAGTGGGGTGAAAGAAAAGGCCCCGTCTACCAGGTGGTGGACGGGGCCGCGTGTCGCGTGTGCGTGCGGAATGCTGCCGCTATGCGCCCCCCCCTGTCCCGGTGACGCGTTCACCACGGGCAAAAGACCGGTCGGAGCCGGTGAATGCGGTGGCGCGGACGGAAAGGGTGACGAAACGCATGGGAGCTTCCTTGTTCATCTGCTGGTGACGAAGTGCGTCTGCTTCACGAAGAAAATTTTTCGGACGCAACGGTTTCAATATACATCATCCTGCGGGCAATGCAAGTCCCGGTGCGCAACGTTTTTCCGGCGTCGCGCCGTTCCGCGCCGGTTTCGCACAACAGCATGAATTATCTTGCGTTCGGATGGGCGCGCAGTACACCTGCCCGGCGATGCAGCGTCCCCGTCCCGGAAAAAACGGAACGCGCCGACCGGCCCCATGGCCAATCGGCGCGCACGCCCGGCGTGGGACGCCGGCTGGCTCAGCGATCCTGCGTGGCCGCGAAGGGCGCGGATGCGGCGGCACCGCGCGCCACCTCGTTCTGCGCATGGACGAAAGTGAACAGGGCCGAGGTGAGAATGATGATGGCCAGCAACAAGTACCTCATCGAACGGACATCCTTCTGCGACGGTTGAAGGTGGCGAGGCGCGGCGCACAGGACGCCCGCCAGCGCAATACGGTCCCCGTTGCTAGCGCTATAGTCCGGGACGCCCTGTCACGCAAGACAAAATGCGTTTTTTGCCCGCATGGTGCAAAACATTGCGCAATGAGATGGCGGCTCGCCTTCCGCCATTGCTTCCGCCCCGCCCGCATGCCTGCGTTGACAGCCTCACCGCCCGGGAATATCTTTTATCCGCAAACAACCATTTTCCCTTTGGCGAACCGCTACGGGCTAGGCCCCGCCCGGCACCGCAATACCTGGAAGCCCCGCATGGACAACCACACCCGCCTCGCCACCCTGCTGGACCGCCTGCGCGACAACGGGCACCGGCTCACCCCCCAGCGCGTGGCCATCATCCGCGCCCTGGTGGAGCACGACGGGCACCCCACGGTGGAACAGCTGCACCAGGCCATCCTGTCGGATTTTCCCACCACCAGCCTGGCCACGGTGTACAAGACCATCGCCATGCTCAAGGAGGACGGCGAGGTGCTGGAACTGGGCTTTGGGGAACTGGGCAGCCGCTACGACGGCAGGCACCCGGAGCCCCACCCCCACCTGATCTGCACCCGCTGCGG
>JALHHV010000429.1 GCA_022837365.1 Desulfovibrio sp.
TCGCCCCCGGTCAGGCGCACCTTTTCCACGCCCTCTTCCACGGCCACGTCCACGATGCGCGCCATTTCCTCGTAGCGCAGCACGTCGTCGTGGGGGATGAAGCGCATTTCGGCGCAGCCCCAACAGTACGAGCAGCGCAGGTTGCAGCGGTCGGTGACGGACAGGCGCAGATAGCGCACCCTGCGGCCGTGCGCGTCGGTCAGGCTGGCGCGGTCCGCCGCCTCGTTCCGAGCGGAGCCGGGTGCGGATCCGGGCGCGGAGTCGGGCGCGGCGGTACCGGAGGGGGCGTCGGCGTCTGGGGTCATCACGTCTGGGGCCATCACGGGGGTTCTGGTCATGGCATTTCCGGTCACGGCGTTGCCGTGCATGACGTTTGCCGGGGAAGGCCCGTGCGGCGCCCCCTGCCCGGACGGCGCACCGGTTACGGCGCGCCGATGATCCGCCGGGCCATCTCGAGGTCGGCGGGGTAGTTGATGTTGAAGAACGGCAAGGCTTCGCGCACCGAATAGGGAATGTGCTCGCGCAGGTCCGGCGGCACCACCCTGCTCAGCTTGCGTTCTCCGTCCTCCAGCGCCTGCCGGAACAGCGGCAGGGCTTCGAATTCGTACACGGCCACCAGCGATTCGATGAACCCGGTCTCCACCTGCCGGAAGGTGGTCATCACCGTGCCCGGCCGCCGCGCGGCCCGGTGGGCCAGCAGCCGTTCCAGCACGGCGCGCTCCATGAACGGCAGGTCGCACGACAGCACCAGCACCGGCCCCTGCGCCACGCGCAGGGCGGTGATCACCCCGCCGAACGGGCCCATGCCCTCCACCTCGTCGTTGAGACGGTAGCAGGGGCCGTCCACGCCCGTTTCGGCCACCGGGCAGGGGCGGCCGCTCCGGCAGGATATCCAGACTTCGCCGGTGACGGAGCGCAGCAGCTTCGCCGTGCGGGCCAGCAGGCCCGGCGCGGTCTCGCCGTGCAGGTGCAGCCGGGTCTTGTCCTGCCCCAGCCGGGTGGACAGCCCCCCCGCCAGCACCACGCCGATGACGCCGTGCGCGGCGTCATCGGTAGTTGCGGGAGCTGCGGGGGCTTCGGCCACGGCCGCGTCCGCAGGCGCGCCGGAAGCGGCGTCCGCCCCTTCCTCCGGCATGCCCGCCGCGTGCTCCGTGCCCCGGTGGCGGCTCATTCCAGCACCCTGCCCCCGGCATCGGCAAACACGGTGAAGCGCTCCTCGCGGTCCCGCGCGAAGCCCACCAGGGTCACGCCCTGCTCCGTGGCCATGTCCACCGAGGCGGTGGTCACGGCCGAACGGCTGACGATGAACGAAAAGCCCGCCCTGCGCGCCTTGGCGAACAGGCTGGCCGTCACCCGCGCGGAAACCAGCAGCAGCCGGGGGGCCAGGTCCACCCCTTCGCGCGCGGCCCAGCCGGCCAGGCGGTCGATGCAGTTGTGGCGGCCGATGTCCTCGGCCCGGCGCAGCAGGCGGCCCTGCACGGGGTCGTACACGCCCGCGCGGTGGAAGCAGCCGGTGCCGTCCCACAGTCCTTCCTCGCCCATGAAGGCGCGCATGGCGTCCAGCAGGACGGCGGCCCGCATGGGCATGGGCGGCTGCGGCGCGGAGGCGGGAGGCGACGCGCGCAGGGCCACGTGGAAGGCAAGCCCTCCGGCCGCGCTCACGTCCGGGTTCACGTCCGGGTTCACGTCCGGGGGCCAGGTCGGCCAGACCGTGTGGCCAGGCCCACAGCCGGGTGGCCCCGGCGGCGATGGCCGCCGCGTCCGGTTCGGGATGCCATTCCACGCGCACCGGCACCTCGCGGCTCAGCACGTCGTCCACGTCGCCCCAGGCCGCGTCCTTGTAGCGGCGCACGGAAACCTGGCGCGGGATGGCCCCTTCAGGCAGTTGGGTCGCGTCGCGCCCGGCCATCAGAACCCCCAGGCCGACGCCGTGGGCCGCGCGTAGCCCTGCCGGCGCGCCACGATGTCCAGCGCCAGCGACTCCAGGTCGTCCAGCACCGGGATGGAAATGCGGTCGAACTCGCGGAAGTCCGCCACCTTGATGTAACCCTTGCACGATTTGCAGACGTGCACCTGGAAGCCGGGCTCGCCGTCGGCGGTGAAGTATTCGAGGTTCTTCGACTCGTTCTCCAGGCAGAACGGACACTGCAACCGCTTGGCGCGGTATTCGTGGCGGCAGAACGAGCAGGTGTGGTGCAGCGCCCCTTCCTTGCCCACCAGCCGCCCAACCAGCGGCGCGCTGCCGCACACCGGACAGTGGCCGTGCTGCCAGACCACCGGGGTGGCTCCCGGCTGGTCCGCGCCCGTACGGCGGGCGTGTTCCGCCGCCACCGCCAAGGCCAGCGCCTCCACCGAAGGCACCACGCTGCCCATGGCCAGGAAGCGGACCAGGCTGGGCGCGTCGTTCAGGCGCAGGGCCCAGGCGTCGAACCAGGCCACGTCGTCGCGCAGGGCCGCGTCGCAGGCGTCCTCCACGGCCAGTTCGCCCTTTTCCATGGCCTCGCGCACCACTTCGGCGGCGGCCCCCAGGCTGCCCCCGGCGGCGCGCATCATGGCCAGCAGGCGGCCGAAGGTGGCCGCCGTGCGCGCCCGGTCGTAGGTGAAGGCGTCGCGCGGGAGCAGCGGCGCGCCCTGGGCGTGGGCTTCCGGCGTGGCCAGCCCGGCGGCCAGTTCGGTGGAAGAAACGGCGGGCTGGTCCGCCTGGGCGGCGGCGCGCGCCTCCAACTGGATGGCGGCGGTGCGCGCCACGATCTCCAGCAGGGCGTCGGGGATGTATTCCTTGCTGCGCAGGGCCTTCAGCTTGCCCTCAAGGCGTTGCAGTTCGCGGTCGAAATCGGCGGTCATGCGTTCTCCTGAGTGGAACGTGAACGGGGTGCGGTGCCGGCAGGCGGTGCACCCGTTGGAAATCACCCTAGCGCCCTTGGCGTCCCCCTTCAATGACCGGGGTTCCTGCGCAAGGTCTTGCACCGGACCGGCTCCGCTCCGGGTGGTCCGTCTCCGGTCCGGAAGGTTACGGTAACCATGTTCCGC
>JALHHV010000018.1:0-8156 GCA_022837365.1 Desulfovibrio sp.
CTTCGACGTCATCGGCTTCGACATCTCGCAGGGCCGCGTGGACGAACTGACCGCCGGGCACGACCGCACCGGCGAGGTGGCCGACGCCGACCTTGCCGCCTCCACCGCCCGCTTCACCTGCGACGGCGCCGCCCTGGCCGACGCCGGGGTGATCATCGTGGCCGTGCCCACGCCCATCGACAGCCACCGCAACCCCGACCTGACCCCCGTGGAAAAGGCCTCCGCCACCGTGGGCCGCCACATGTCGCGCGGCTGCGTGGTGGTGTACGAGTCCACCGTATACCCCGGCGTCACCGAGGATGTCTGCGTGCCCATCCTGGAGCGCGAATCGGGCCTGACCTTCGGGCGCGACTTCACCGTGGGCTACTCGCCGGAGCGCATCAACCCCGGCGACAAGGTGCACACCCTGGAGACCATCATGAAGGTGGTCTCGGGCAGCGACGCCCCCACCCTGGACCTGCTGTGCGGCCTGTACGGCAGCGTGGTCTCCGCCGGGGTGCACCGCGCCGCCAGCATCAAGGTGGCCGAGGCCGCCAAGGTCATCGAGAACACCCAGCGCGACCTGAACATCGCGCTGATGAACGAACTTTCGCTGATCTTCGACCGCCTGGGCATCGACACCCTGGAGGTGCTGGAGGCGGCGGGCACCAAGTGGAACTTCCTGCCCTTCCGCCCCGGCCTGGTGGGCGGCCACTGCATCGGCGTGGACCCGTACTACCTCACCTTCAAGGCAGAGGAGTTGGGCTACCATCCGCAGGTGATCCTGGCGGGCCGCCGCATCAACGACGGCATGGGCAAGCACGTGGCCGAAACCGCCGTGAAGCAGATGATCAAGGCGGGCTGCCGCGTGGACGGCGCGCGGGTGGGCATCCTGGGGCTGACCTTCAAGGAGGACGTGCCCGACCTGCGCAACACCCGCGTGGTGGACGTGGTGGCCGAACTGCGCGAATACGGGGTGACGGCGCTGGTGCACGACCCGCTGGCCGAAGCCGCCGAGGCGCGCCACGAGTACGGCCTGGACCTCGCCTCGCTGGATGATTTCCGGCAGCTCGACGCGCTGATCCTGGCCGTGGGCCACAGGGCCTACCGCGAACTGCCCCTGTCCGCCATGCGCGAGTGGTTCGCCACGCCCGACCGCGCCCTGCTGCTGGACCTGAAGGGCCTGCACGACGCCGGGGCCGCCGCCCGGGCCGGATTCTTCGCCTACTGGCGGTTGTAACGGGGCCGCGCCCGCCCCAAAGGACTGAACGGCCATGCTCGCCAGCCAACGACGCAAGCGCCTGCCCCCCGCCCCCGACGAGGCCATGCTGCGCGCGGCCCTGCGCCGCACCGCCGCAAGGGAGGAGCCGGACGGCGACACCGGCCCGGCCACCGGCCTCGCCGGGTCCACCGGGCCAGCCTGCGCGCTCATGCCGGGCATCCCGCGCGGCACCCTGCTGTGCGAACTGCCCCCGCGCGACGTGCCCGTGGTGCTGTGCTGGGACGACTGCTGACGGGGCCTGCAGGAAGCGAGTTCGCTTCTGCGGTCCATGCCCTCCGGCGGGCAGCTGCTGCTGGACATCGCGCCCAACCAGATGGGCAGCGCCCGGCACATCGCCCGCATCCGGCAGGCCGACGTGCTGGGCATGCCCTGCGCCACCGCCGAGGGGCATTTGCGGCTGCTTCTGCGCAAACGGTAGGGAATGAATAACGACACACCCGGCGCCCCGCGCCGTTCAGGGACAGCCTTCACGCATGAGCCTTGTCATCGCTACCGCCACCACCCGTGAAATGAAGGCCGTGCTCACCGGCTTCAACGGGCGCGGCCGCGTGGGCTGCGCCCTGCCCGCGCCGGGCGAGGCCTGCCCGTCGCCCGTCAACGGACGCAACTGTCTGCTGGTGGTCACCGGCGTGGGGCCGGTCAACGCGGCCCTGTCCATGGGCCGGGTGCTGGGCGCGCACCGTGGCGTGCGCGGCGTGCTGAACCTGGGCGTGGCGGGCACCTTCGACGTGCTGCGCGCCCCGCTGGGCAGCGCCGTGCTTGCCTCGGCGGAGGTCTGGCCCGAATACGGCCTGGCGGGCGACCACGACGTGGACCCGAGGGGCATCGCCTTTCCCCAGGCCGAAGGCCCGGCGGGGCCGGTGTGGGACCGCATCGACATCGCGCCCGAGGTTCTCTCCGGCCAGTGGCATCTTTCCCTGCCCGCGGGCGCGCGCAACGGCGTTTCGCTGACCGTGGCCGGGGTTTCCGGCACCCCCGGCCGGGCCGACGCCATGCGCCGCCGCCACGCCCCGCTCATGGAGAACATGGAGGGCTTTGCCCTGGCGCTGGCCTGCCTGCGCCACGGCCTGCCCTTTGCCGAGGCGCGCACCATCTCCAACATCGTGGGGTCGCGCGCGGCGGAGGACTGGGCCCTGGAAGGGGCGCTGGACGCCCTGGGGGTCCTGGCCCGCGAACTTTTCCTGACCGACTGACGAACCCTTTCCGGCGCGCGGACGCCCCAAACCCGGCCGGCCCGAACACGTCGGCAGACATGCCATGTCTGGACACGCCCGGCCGCACGCCATACGGACATTCCCATGCTGAAGCTCAAAGCCTACCTGGCCACGGAACTGCCGCGCATCAACAAGACGCTCGACGCCGAGGTGGCCGTGCTGCACCCGCTGGTGCGCCCCGTGGCCGAACACGTGCTGCGCGCGGGCGGCAAGCGGCTGCGCCCCCTGCTGACCCTGCTCACCGCGCGGGCCTTGCGCACCGGGGGAGCGGAGGGCGGCGGCCTGTTCCGCAAGGGCTCCGGCCCCGACCTGTACCCGCTGGCCTGCTCGGTGGAACTGCTGCACTCGGCCACCCTGCTGCACGACGACATTCTGGACGGCGCAGACCTGCGGCGCGGCCTGCCCGCCGCGCACACCCTGTTCGGCCAGACGGAGACCGTGCTGGCCGGGGATGCGCTGCTGGCCCTGGCCAACCGCATCGTGGCCCGCTACGGCGACGCCCGGCTCACCGACACCATCGCCGAGGCCATCGTGCAGACGGCCACCGGCGAAATCGTGGAAATCGCCCACCAACGCTCCACCGACCACGGGCACGACACCTACATCGAGATCATCACCGGCAAGACCGCGTGGATGCTGCGCGCCTCGTGCGAACTGGGCGCGCTGGCCGCGCAGGCCGCGCCCGAACTGGTGACCGCCGCCGCGGGCTTCGGCCTGAACCTCGGCATCGCCTTCCAGATCGTGGACGACGCGCTGGACTTCGCCGCCTCGTCCAGGGACACGGGCAAGCCCGTGGGCGGCGACCTGCGCGAGGGCAAGCTGACCCCGCCGCTGATCTACTATCTTGAAACGCTGACGCCGCACGAACGCGACGCGTTCGTGACGCGCTTCCGGCAGGGAACCTTCGACGACGCGGCGGTGGCCGCCGTGTCGGCGGACCTGCGGGCGCGCGGCTGCGACGCGAAAACCCGCGACCTGGCCGCGCGGTACCTGGACAAGGCGTCGGCGTGTCTCGATGCATTGCCCGATACGCCGGAACGGCGTATCCTGCGGCAAAGCATAGACTACGTCCTCAATCGGGGCACGTAGCTCCGGCGCAACGCGACGCTCCACGCAACCCCATACCGGAGGGGCGCATGACTGCTCCGCAGGGTCGGCACATGGCCGACGAAGAAGCCATCAATCGCTGCCTGCAACTCACCTTTCCCCCGGTCATGGTGCAACTGGTGCAGGCGCTGGTGGCGCCGTTCCCCGAGTTCTCCACCATCGCCCGCATCCTGGCCATGGACCCCATGCTGGCCGCCGCCGTGCTGAACCTGGTCAACTCGCCCTACTACGGGCTGGGCACAAAGGTGTCCGACCTCCAGCGCGCCGCCACGGTGCTGGGCACGCGGGAAATCCTCAAGCTGGCCCTGTCGCTGTCGTTCCAGAAGCGGGTAAGCAACGAGCTGAAGCGCCCCCAGCAGGCCATGTACCAGGACTGGCGGCTGGTGGTCTGGTCGTCCATCGCGGCGGAACAGATCGCCCTGCGGGTTCAGCCCGACACGGCCCACCTGGCCTACCTGGCCTCGCTGCTCAAGGACCTGGCCCTGTTCATGCATCTGTGCTCGGCCGACGACGATCCGGTGCTGCGCGGCAAGGCCTGCATCACCAGCCTGGAGCGCAACCAGCTGTCGCTGGAAAACACCTGCTGGGGCGTGGACCACGCGGCCCTGGCCCGCAACATCATCCACCGCTGGGGTCTGCCCGAGGGCATCGCCGAGGCCATCGCCAGCCACCACGACCTGGACGGCGTGGCCCACCACCCGCCGCTGACCCAGGCGGTGATCCTGGGCACCCAGTGGGCCGACCTGCTGCACGGCCAGGCCACCCACCCCGCGCTGATCATCCAGTTCGAAATGCTGCTGCGCACCCGCCTTTCGCTGGACGAGCCGGAGCTGGAAAACCTGCGCGAGGCCTGCGCCCAGCGCTTCAAGTCCATGCTGGCCCAACTGGCCATCCAGGACCGCCCGGCGGGCACCCGGCTGTACGAACAGTCGCTGGAAACCCTCCAATCCTTCTATTTCCTGGGGGCGGAACTGTCGCACGTGGCGGGGGGCCTGCCTTCGCTGGCGGCCACCCTGGGGCGGCAGCTGCGCTGGTACTGGAACGTGCAGCGCTGGGAAGTGGCCCTGCGCGTGCCCGGCAGCGAGGAATACGTGCTGTTCAGCGCCGACGAGACCACCCCCGTGCCCCGCCAGTCCGGCCCCGGCCCCTTCGCGCGGCTGCCCTGGCAGACCGGGCAGGAACGGGTGCCCCTGTCCGCCTCGGGCACCGACTGGGGCCAGCTGCGCATGGCCAAGGACGCCCTGTCCCCGCCCCGCAAGTCGGCCCTGCTGGTGTACTGCCACTTCATGGCCATGGCGCTGGAGAACTACTACCGCCAGCAGGCCGTGCTGGAGGCCAAGGCCGACACCTTGGACGCCCTGCCCCTGGGCGTGGCCCGGCTGGACCGCGAAGGGCTGCTGGTGGAGGCCAACCGGCGCTTCCTGGACTACGTGGGCCGCGACGGCCTGGCCCCCCGCACGCCGGTGCGCCCCCTGCTGTCCGAATCGCTGGGGCTGGACTTCGGCCCGGAATGGCAGGCCTTCACCGACGAGGGCGGTCCGCCGCTCATCAGCCGCCTGTTCTGCCCCACCGACGCGGCAGGCAAGCGCATGGGCGCGCCGTGCGCCTACGTTTCGCTGCACCGGCGGCGCGACGCCTCGCACGACGACGTGCTGCTGCTCATCGAGGACGTGACGGAAATCTCCGACGTGGACGTGCAGAACCTGCGCCAGCGCGACTTTCTGGAACGGCTGCTGGACTCCATGCAGGAAATCGTGCTCACCGTGGACCGCGCGGGGCACATCTCGTGGGCCTCGCGCCGCTGCGCGGGGCTGCGGGGCAAGAACCTGTTCGCCTCGTCGCGGCCCACGGCCACCTTCACCGACACCTGGGACCCGGCCTACCTGACCGGCTCGTCCCCGGCGGCCCCGGTGGAGGCAGTGCTGGAACTGGGCGACGGCAGCATGGGGCTGTTCGAACTGGTCTTTTCCGCGCTGGACACGCGCGAGCACGAAGGCCCGACCTTCCTGGTGGTGGGGCGCGACCTGACCAGCATCCGCCGCCTGGAGGAAAAGGTGAAGCAGCAGGCCATGTACGATGGCCTGACCGGGCTGTTCAACCATTCGCAGTTCCACATGATCCTGGAGCGCGAGATGGAGCGCAGCCGCCGCACCGGCCGCCAGCTGGGGCTGATCTTCTTCGACCTCGACCGGTTCAAGGCCATCAACGACACCTACGGCCACCAGGCGGGCGACACCGTGCTGCGCCGCGTGGCCGCGGGCATCAGCGCGGTGGTCCGCAAGGGCATGGACTTTCCCTGCCGCTACGGCGGCGACGAGTTCGCCGTGGTGGTCACCGAGGTGTCCACCGAGGTCATGGAAAACCTTGCCCGGCGCATCCGCGAAGGGGTGGTGACCAGTTGCAAGGGGGCCGTGGACCTGAGCATGGGCCTTGCCCTGCTGGAGCCCTCGGACACGGGCGAAAGCCTGGTCCAGCGGGCGGACCGGGCCAGCTACGCCGCCAAGAAGCTGGATGGGGTCAAGGTGCGCTGGGCCGAGTAGGGGCTGTTTCTGAATTGTCTTTTCGCCCGTTGGCTTCGTCAAACTTCGCCTGCCATATCGGTCGAATACGATAAGAGTATACTCCCTCATGGCAGGCTTGTTTTCCTTGCCAACGGGCGAAAATCCGAATTCAGAATCCACCCCCTAAGCTACCGACGACAGTAACGCCTCCAGCGACCGTTTTCAGGCTGCATGCATAGTTTTCATCTATGTATGCAGCCTATTTCTATTTGAACAGTCCATTTCGCGTAACCTGCCGGGGCTGTTAGCATCCGTTCACACATCACTTCATCCCGTCACCACAAGGAGGGTACATGCGCCGTCTTCACGCAATCCTGTCCGTGCTTCCGGTCCTGCTTCTGGCCCTGAGCCTCGCCACCGTCGCCGCAGCCGCGCCGCTGGACGCCTTCGCGCCCCAGTCCGGCCTCGCCGGCTCCCTGGACATCGCCGGGGGCACCGCCCACATCCCGGTCATGAAGGAAGCCGCCAAGCGCATCATGACCGTGAACCCGGCCCTGCGCATCTCGGTGGCGGGGGGCGGTTCCGGCGTGGGCGTGCAGCAGGTGGGCGAAGGGCTGGTGGCCATCGGCAACACCGGCCGCCCCCTCACCGAGGCGGAAATCCAGAAGTACGGCCTGGTGTCCTTCGCCTTCGCCATCGACGGCGTGGCCCTGGTGGCCAACCCCGCCAACCCGGTCGCCGGGCTCACCGGTAAGCAGGTGGCCGACATCTTCGCGGGCGCCATCACCAACTGGAAGGACGTGGGCGGCAAGGACGCCCCCATCACCCTGTACACCCGCGAGGACGGCAGCGGCACCCGCGAGGTGTTCGTGGAAAAGGCCCTGAAGAAGGGGCCGCAGGCCCCCACGGCCAACGTGGTCAACTCCAACGGGGCCATGAAGACCGCCATCGCCCAGGACCCCAACGCCATCGGCTACGTGGGCATCGGGCACCTGGGCGAAACCATCAAGGGGCTGCACTTCGACGGCATGGTGCCCACCCAGGAAAACGCGGCCAGCGGCGCGTACACCGTCACCCGCAAGCTGTACATGAACACCAAGGGCCAGCCGCAGGGCCTGACCAAGGCGTTCATCGACTACGTCTTCAGCCCGGAAGGGCAGGAGATCACCAAGGCCAGCGGCTACATCCCGCTCGCCCGGTAGGCCCCGCAGTGCCCGCAGGAGACGCCCGTGCGTGACGGAAACGCGCCCCTGGCGCTGCGTTGCGCCGCCGCCGTCACGGTGCTGGGCATCGCCTCCGTGTTCGGCTTCGTCACCGTGTACGCCCTGCCCGTGCTGCTGAGCGGGCAGGGCCTTGCGGTGCTGTCCTGGCGCTGGCTGCCCGCGGCCGGGCAGTTCGGCATCCTGCCCATGGTCTGCGGCTCGGTGCTGCTCTCGTGCTCGGCCCTGCTGCTGGGCTGGCCGCTGGCCCTCGGCCTGTGCGGCTGGCTGCACGGGCTCGGCCCCGCCCGTCCGGCCCGCGCCCTGCGCCAGCTGGTGCGCGGCATGGCGGCTGTGCCCACGGTGGTCTACGGCTTCGTCTCGGTGTTCCTGCTGGTGCCGCTGGTGCGGCGGGCGGGGCAGGGGTCCGGCCTGTGCTGGCTGTCCGCCGCGCTGGTGCTGGCCCTGCTGGTGCTGCCCACCATGGTGGTGATCATGGACGCCGCCCTGCGGGAACGGGGCCGGGCGCTGCGGCTCACCGGCGCGGCGCTGGGCCTTTCGCCCGCGCAGGTCTTCGCCCACGTCATGCTGCCGGGGGCGCGGCGCTGGCTGGTCACGGCGGGGGTGTTCGGCTTCGGCCGGGCCGTGGGCGACACGCTGATCCCGCTGATGCTGGCGGGCAACGCGCCGGGCGTGCCCGCATCGCCCTTCGACGCGCTGCGCACCCTCACCGCGCACATGGCCCTGGTCATGGCCACCGACGCGGGCAGCACCGCCTACCATTCGCTGTTCGCGGCGGGCATCCTGCTGCTGGGGGTGAGCGCGGGCGTCAGCCTGGCCGTGCGCCGCCTGCGCCATGCGGACGACGGTTCCG
>JALHHV010000018.1:8177-9547 GCA_022837365.1 Desulfovibrio sp.
GCCATGGCCGGGCTGCGCCCGGTGTGGGACGGCATCTGGCCCGCCTGCGTGGGCAGCCTGTGCCTGGTGGGGCTGGCCACCCTGCTGGTGCTGGGGCCGGGCGTGGGCTGCGGCATCTACCTTGCCGAATACGCCGGGCCGCGCACCCGCCGCCACCTGGGGCTGGCCGTGGAACTGCTGGCCGGGGTGCCGTCCATCGTCATGGGGCTGTTCGGGTTCACGCTCATTCTCGTGCTGCGGCGCATGTTCCTGCCGCAGGCCAACACCTGCCTGCTGCTGGCGGCGGGGTGCCTGGCCCTGCTGGTGCTGCCCCCGCTGGTGGTGTCCACCCGCGCCGCGCTGGAATCGCTGCCCCACGGGCTGCGCCTGACCGGGGCGGCCCTNNGACACGGCGGTGATCCTGCTCACCGGGGTGGTGGCCAACGCCGGGCTGCCCGCCGGGCTGCTGGCCAAGTTCGAGGCCCTGCCCTTCACCATCTATTACACCGCCGCCCAGTACCAGACCGAGGACGAACTGGCGCGCGGCTTCGGCGCGGCGCTGGTGCTGCTGGTCCTTTCCGGCTCCATGATGCTGGGGGCCGGGGCGTTGCGGCGGGCGCTGGAAAAGCGCCGCAAGGGAGAGGATGCATGGAACTGAGCCTGCGCGTGACCGGGTTGCGCGTGTCCTTCCACGGCCGGACGGCGGTGGAAGACGCCTCGCTGGATCTGCCCCGCACCGGGGTCACCGTGCTGCTGGGCCGTTCCGGCTCGGGCAAGACCACCTTCCTGCGCGCCCTGAACCGCCTGAACGAATGCTTTCCCGGCTGCGAGACATCGGGCTCCATCGTGCTGTACCCGCGCGGCCCGAACGGCGAGCCCGGCGCCGGGTGCGACCTGCTGGGTCCCCACGCCCCGCCCCTGACCGAACTGCGCCGCCGGGTGGGCATGGTGTTCCAGACGCCCAACGTGCTGCCCATGAGCATCCGCCGCAACCTGCTGCTGCCGCTGGAACTGGTGCGCGGACGGCCGGACGACGCCGGGGCGCGCATGCAGGCGGTGCTGGAGGACGTGGGCCTGTGGGATGACGTGCGCCAGCGGCTGGACCGCCCCGCCGCGCAGCTTTCCGGCGGGCAGCAGCAGCGGCTGTGCCTGGCCCGCATGCTGATCCTGGAGCCGGACGTGCTGCTGCTGGACGAGCCCACCGCCTCGCTGGACGCGGCCACCACGCAGGATATCGAACAACTGGTGCGCCGCCTGGCCGACGCCCGCCCGGTGCTCATGGTGTCGCACAGCCTGGGGCAGGCGGCGCGCCTGGCCGACCGGGTGGTCATCTTCGCGGACGGCAGGCCGCAGCGGGAATTCACCCCCGCCGACCTCGGCGGCGACGCGGG
>JALHHV010000018.1:9577-24592 GCA_022837365.1 Desulfovibrio sp.
TTATGGAGAGCCAACCGCTCGCCACCCCCAACACCCTCAGGAGTCAGTCATGCTTCGGCGCATAGAAGTCGGGCTTCGGCCGCAGGTCACCGATACCGTGGGCCGCAACGTCGCCGCCAAGATCCGGGCCTCGCTGGGCCTGAACGTGGAATCCGTGCGCCTGGTCAGGGTGTTCACCGTGGATGGTCTTTCCGGGGACGCGCTGGCGCGCATGGTGGCGCAGGGCGTGCTGCACGACCCCGTGTTGCAGGACGCCGCGCTGGACCTGCTGCCCGCGCCGCAAGGCGCGGCCTCGGCGGACTGGGTGCTGGAAGTGGGCTTTCGCCCCGGCGTCACCGACAACGAGGGCCGCACCGCGCGCGACACCCTGGCCCTGGTGCTGGACGCCGACCGCCGGTCCATCGCCGTATACACCTCGGCCCAGTACCACGTGACCTGCGCGCCGGACGCGCCCCTTTCCCGCGCGGACATGGAACACATCGCCCGCGACCTGCTGGCCAACGAACTCATCCAGCGTTTCATGCTGAAAAGCCGCGACGAATGGGCCGCCGAACCCGGCTTCGCCCCGCAGGCCGCGCAGGTGACAGGGGCGTCCAGCGACGAGGTGGCCGTCATCCCGCTGTCCACCATGGACGACGCGGCCATGCTGGCCTTCAGCCGCGAGAACACCCTGGCCCTGAGCCTGGAAGAACTCCACGCCATCCGCGCCTACTACGCGGACCCCGCCGTGCGCGCCGACCGCGCCGCCATGGGCCTGCCCGCCGACCCCACCGACGCGGAAATCGAAGTGCTGGCCCAGACCTGGTCCGAGCACTGCAAGCACAAGATATTTTCCGCCCGCATCGACTACGAAAACCGCGAAACCGGCCGCCGCGAGGTGGTGGACAGCCTGTACAGGACGTACATCCAGGGTTCCACCAAGGCCATCCGGCAGCGCCTTGGCGAACGCGACTTCTGCCGCTCGGTGTTCAAGGACAACGCCGGGGTCATCGCCTTCAACGACACCCACGACGTGTGCATCAAGGTGGAGACCCACAACAGCCCTTCGGCGCTGGACCCCTACGGCGGCGCGCTGACCGGCATCGTGGGCGTGAACCGCGACCCCATGGGCACCGGCCTTGGCGCGGAACTGCTGTGCAACACCGACGTGTTCTGCTTCGCCTCGCCGTTCCGCGAGGGCGAACTGCCCCCCCGCCTGCTGCACCCGCGCCGGGTCATGGAAGGCGTGCGCGAAGGCGTGGAGCACGGCGGCAACAAGTCGGGCATCCCCACCGTCAACGGCTCCATTGTGTTCGACGAACGCTACCTCGGCAAGCCGCTGGTGTACTGCGGCACCGTGGGCATGCTGCCGAAGGAAATCCACGGCCGCCCCGGCTGGTACAAGAAGGCCATGCCCGGCGACGTCATCGTCATGGCGGGCGGGCGCATCGGCAAGGACGGCATCCACGGGGCCACCTTCTCGTCCGAAGAACTGCACGAAGGCTCCCCGGCCACGGCGGTGCAGATCGGCGACCCCATCACCCAGCGCAAGATGTACGACTGCATCATGCGCGCCCGCGACATGGGCCTGTACAACGCCATCACCGACAACGGCGCGGGCGGCCTGTCCTCGTCCGTGGGCGAGATGGCGCAGGACACCGGCGGCTGCCGCCTGGACCTTTCGCGCGCCCCGCTCAAGTACGACGGTCTGCGCCCGTGGGAAATCCTGCTGTCCGAGGCGCAGGAACGCATGACCCTGGCCGTGCCGCCGGACAGGCTGGACGCCTTCCTGGCCCTGGCGAAGGAAATGGACGTGGAGATCACCCCGCTGGGCGAGTTCACCGAGTCGGGCCGCTTCCACGTGGTCTACGGCGACCGGCAGGTGGCCTGCCTGGACATGGACTTCCTGCATGACGGCGTGCCCCAGATGCGGCTTTCCGCCGTGTGGGAACGCCCGGACTTCGCCCCCGCCTGCGAATGCCGTCTGGACCCGGCCCCCGCCGAGCAGGGGCCGCTGCTGCACGCCATGCTGGGCCGCCTGAACATTTGCAGCAAGGAATACCTGATCCGCCAGTACGACCACGAGGTGAAGGGCGGCAGCGTGGTGAAGCCCCTCGTCGGCGTGAAACGCGACGGCCCGGCCGACGCCGCCGTGGTGCGCCCCCTGCTGGGCAGCGAGGCGGGCATCGTGCTCTCGCACGGCATCTGCCCCAAGTTCAGCGACTACGACACCTACTGGATGATGGCCAACGCCATCGACGAGGCGGTGCGCAACGCCGTGGCCGTGGGCGGCACTTCTGCTGGTGCGACCCGGTGCAGTCGGAAAAGACCCCCGACGGCCACTACAAGCTGGCCCAGCTGGTGCGCGCCAACCAGGCCCTGGCCCACTTCTGCCTTGCCTACGGGGTGCCCTGCGTCTCCGGCAAGGACTCCATGAAGAACGACTACTTCGGCGGCGGGGTCAAGATATCCATCCCGCCCACGGTGCTGTACTCGGTGCTGGGCGTCATGGACGACGTGAACCGGGCCGTCACCTCCGACTTCAAGCAGCCGGGCGACAAGGTGTACCTGCTGGGCGACACCTTCCGCGAACTGGGCGGCAGCGAGATAGCCGACCAGTTGAACACCGTGGGCGCGCAGGTGCCCCAGGTGGACGCCCTGTCGGCCATGGCCCGCTACCGTGCCCTGCACGGGGCCATCAACGCGGGGCTGGTCACCGCCTGCCACGACCTGTCCGACGGCGGCCTTGCCGTGGCCCTGGCCGAAATGGCCGTGGGCGGACGGCTGGGCGCGCGGTGCGACATCGCCGCCGTGCCTGTCGTGCCAGGTGCGGCAGACGCGGCAGACGCGGGCGACATGACCGCCGCCGAAGTGCTGTACTCCGAATCGGCCAGCCGCCTGCTGGTCACCGTGAAGCCGGAGAACGCCGCCGCCTTCGAGGCGCGCTTCGCCGGGTCCGCCTGCGCCTGCATCGGCGAGGTGACGGCGGACGCCGTCCTGACGGTCACCGCCCAGGGCGCGCCCGTGCTGGCCGAGGACGTGGAAGGGCTGGCCCGCTCGTTCAAGGCCACCTTCGACTGGTAGCCGGGGACCGCCTCTGAGACACAACAAGCCGGAAACACATGCATAACGCCACGGGGCGGGCCGCACGGCCCGCCCCGTTTCCTTTTTCCCGCGGCATCACCGGGCGGTTCCGGCATGATTTGGTGTGGCGCATGGCAAAAAAGCATGCCATGATCGCCGCAGGTTCCAGCGGCCGCAGCCCGGCCGGAAAGCCGTTCGCGCCCGGAGTCGCCATGCGGCCGCACATGTTCTCCATCCGCGTCACCCTGGTCTGGATCGCCCTGCTGGCGGCCCTGCCCTCGTTCGGCGTCATCCTGTACGATTCCCACCGCCTCGCCGCGCAACTACAGGCCGAGGCGGAGGCGTCGGTCACCCGCGCGGCCAGCAGCATCGCCGCGTTGCAGGCCCGCGTGGCCGACGGCGCGCGCCAGACCCTGACCATCCTGTCCGCCCTGCCCGACGTGCGGCGGCTGGATCCGGCCGCCTGCGAGGCCGTGTTCCGGAAGGTGCTGGCCGAAGACACCGCCCTGCTGAACCTGCTGGCCCTGGACGCCAACGGCGACCTCGTGGCCTCCGGCCGCCAGACCGTTCCCGTCCCCGGCCCCGGCCAGGCCCCGTTCAACCTTTCGGATCGCATGTATTTCCGCACGGCGGTGCGCGACAAGCGCTTCACCAGCGGCGAATATGTGGTGGCGCGCACCCTGCAAGAGGCCACCTTCCACTTCGCGCTGCCCCTGGCCGACCCCGTCGGGCGCATCTACGGCGTGCTGGCCGCGCCGGTGCGCCTCGACCACTACGACGAACTGTTCGACAAGCTGAACCTGCCGCCGGGCTCCATACTCAGCCTGTCCGACCATCGCGGCATCCGCCTGTCGTTTCACCCCAAAAACGACGCCAACCCCGTGGGCCGCCCCATCCTTGCCGGGGTGTGGGACGCCCTGCGCGCCATGTCCGACCAGGGGCTGTTCACGCGCGAGGGGGCCGACGGCACCATGCGCCTGTACGGGTTCTCGCGCCTGCGCCTGTACCCGGAGTCCGATCCGTACGTAAGCGTCATCGTGGGCATTCCCGAAGACGGCATGCTGGCCCCGGTGCGCGCCGCGCGCAACCGCGCGCTGGCGCTGCTGGGCGGGGCCATGGCCGTGACCCTGGCCGTGGCCTGGCTGGCGGGCGGACGGCTGGTGGCCCGGCCCCTTTCGCACATCGCGGCCACCGCCACCCGCATAGGCGAAGGCCAGCTGGGCGCGCGCACCGGCGTCGGCCACGACATGGGCGAGATCGGCCAACTGGCCTTCAGCGTGGACACCATGGCCTCCATCCTCACCAGCCGCCTGCGCGAGCGCGAGGCATTCACCGCCGAACTGCGCGACAACGAGGCCCGCTACCGCGCGGTGTTCGACAACGCCATGGACGCCATCCTGCTGGCCGACGCGGACACCGGCATCATCATGGACGCCAACCGGGCGGCCTTGCAGGTGTTCGGCTATGCCCGCGATGAACTGGTGGGCATGCACCAGCGCCAACTGCATCCGGAGCGGATGCACCGGAGCGGCTTCGGCGGACGCTTCGAAACCCTGAAAAACCACCCCCTGGAACTGCCCGTGGAAATGCCCATGCGCACCCGCGACGGCCAGGAGCGCGACATGCTGGTCAAGGCCCGGGTGCTGCGCGTGGGCGACCGCGATGTGGCCGTGGGCATGTTCCACGACATCACCGAGCGCAGGCAGTCGGAACAGCAACTGCGCGAGGTGGAGGCCCGCTTCCGTTCCATCGTCGAGGGCGCGCCCCTGGGCGTGCTGCTGCTCGCCCTGGACCAGGCCGAGCACCTGCGCATCGAGGCGGTGAACCCCACGGCCGACGAGGCGTTGCACATCACCGTCCGGGGCATGCTGGGGCGGCGGCTGACCGAGGCCCTGCCCGGCATCGCCGCCACCAACCTGCCCACCATCTTCGGCGGCATCGCCATCAAGGGCGGGGCGTTCAGCGTGTCCGCCCATGCCAGCGCCGGGTGGCTGCCCGCCGGATGGTCCTTTGCCGACCTGTGGGTGTTCCGCACCGGCAGCCGCCAGATCGCGGTGATGTTCGCCGACGTCACCCGGCGCACCCGCGCCGAGGACGAACTGCGCCAGGCCAAGGAGGCGGCGGAAAAGGCCAACCGCTCCAAGTCGGAATTCATCGCGGTCATGAGCCACGAGGTGCGCACCCCCATCAACGGGGTCATGGGCATGCTGCAACTCCTGCGCGGCACCCACCTTTCCGGCGAGCAGGAAGACTGCGTGGACACGGCCCTGGGCGCCAGCCGCAACCTGCTGCGCATCCTCGACGACATCCTGGACATCTCGCGCATGGAGGCGGGCGCGCTGCCGCTGGTGGAGGAATCGTTCTCCATGGCCGAGGTCACCGAACCCATGCGCGCCATGCTGGCGCACCAGGCCAGGGCCAAGGGGCTGGCCTTCGAGGCGGAGACGGACCCGGACCTGCCGCAGGTGCTCACGGGCGATGCCGGGCGCATCCGCCAGGTGCTGGTGAACCTGGTGTCCAATGCCGTCAAGTGCACCGAGGCGGGCGGGGTGCGGGTGGAGATATACCCGCTGCCGCGCTGCGGCCGGGCGGACCGGACGAGCATCCACATGGCGGTCATCGACACGGGCACGGGCCTGCAACCGGAACTGCTGCGCACCCTGTTCGACAGCTACGCCACGGGCGGCGCGGCTGCGGCGCGCCCCGCCGGGACGGGCCTGGGCCTGGCCATCGTGCGGCGGCTCACCCTGCTCATGGGCGGCACCATCTGCGTATCCACCGCCCCCGGCGAGGGCACCGAATTCCACATCACCCTGCCCCTGCGCACCGAAGAGGCGCAGGCCGCGCGCCGGGCCGCCCCCCGGCCCCCGGCCGCGCAGGCCGCCCCTCACGCATCCCGGACCGGCGAAGGTCCCACGCCATCGGGCGACGGCGCGTCCAGCGCACCCCGGACCGGCGGAGCCGCCCCGCGCGTACTGGTGGTGGACGACGACGAAGTGAACCTGATGACCGCGCAACGGCTGCTGGCGCGGCTGGGCTACACGGCCGACCGGGCCATGTCGGGCAGGCAGGCCCTGGAAATGCTGGACCGCGCCCGCTACGACGCCGTGCTCATGGACATCCAGATGCCCGACATGGACGGCATGGAGGCCACCCGGCACATCCGCATGCGCGAGGCCGTGCCCCCCGGCGCCACCCCGCCGTGGGTGCCGGTGGTGGCCCTGACCGCCCACGCCATGCGGGGCGACCGCGAACGGTTCCTGGCGGCGGGCATGAACGACTACCTGGCCAAGCCCATCGAAATCGACCAGTTGGACGCCCGGCTGCGCGCCCAATTGCGAGACCAGTCACAGGTCCGATTACGCCCCGCCTGACGTGTCATGTCACGCCAAGCATAATCCAACTGTGCGCACAACCTGCATTTTTCCCCGTCCCCGCTTGACGCAACCCCTGCCCTTGGGTACAGCGAAAACAAACAAGAACGGCGTCATACCGGGTCTTGTCGGCACGCTGCGGGGCATGGCCTGAAGTCGGGCACGGCCTGCCCCCATGCCGCGGCGCGGCGCCATCCGCGCGCGGCGGCGCCGCGCGCCGGCCACCCATTGGCATACCGCCCCGAAGCACGGGGCGGGCTTCCTGTGCGTCCGCGCGCAGGAGGTGGTGAAGTTCCACAGAAGCGGGAAGTGGCGCGGGCTCCCTGCGCGCCCGCCCACAGGACAAACCGGGGGGTCGCATGCTGTTCACCCGTTCGCTGGGCGCCAAGGTGCAAATGCTCGTCGTGGGCACCGCGGTCATGGTCTTCGCGGCGTTGTTCCTCGCAAACTCCTACTGGCAACGGGAAACCACCCTCCACCTCATCCACGACTCCTCCGCCCGCACCGCCCAGATCCTGCTCGAGGCCATCAACGACCCCATGTCCAAGGGCAACGACGAAGGCACCGGGGAAAAGTTCAACGCCATCGCCGCGCGCTATCCCGCGGTCAGCGTGCACCTCACCGACTTCCGGGGCTCCGTCACCTACTCCACCAGGCACGAGGCCGTGCGCAAGCCCATGAAGGACGTGGTGCGCGACCCGCGCTTCGCCGCGCTGTTCGACGCCGCGCTGCAAACGCAGGTGGACGACGGCCAGTTGCTGGAACTGGGCGGCACCCCCTACTACACCGAGTTCAAGACCATCCCAAACGCGCCGGAATGCCACCACTGCCACGGCGCCAGCCAGCCCATCCTGGGGGCCATGGTCATGCTTCAGGACATCTCGGCCGACGCGGCCCTGCTGCGCACGCGCCAGTGGCAGGGCGGCGGGCTTTCGCTGGCGGGCATGCTGGCGCTTACCGCCGTGCTCTCGCTGTTCATGCGCCGGGCCGTGGTGGGCCGGGTGCGCACCATCGCGCGGGTGAGCAGCGAGATAGAGCGCGGCAACTACGCCGTGTCCTTCACCGACGAATCCGGCGACGAGTTGGGCGTGCTGTCCGCCAACCTGGCGGCCATGGTGTCCACCATCCGCAACCAGCTGGAATACAACAAATCCGTATTGGGCGGCATCATCGTGCCGCTGGCGGTGATGGACAAGGCGGGACGCATCGAGTTCGCCAACCAGCCCATGTGCGCCATCCTGGGTTCATCGTGCAAGGACCTGATGGGGCTTTCGCTGCGCGAGGTGCTGGAAAAGGGAGGGACCGACTGTTCCCTGCAATGCGACCCGGTGGCCCAGGTGCTGTCCACGGGCACCAGCACCAGCGGCATGCTGCGCTTCGTGCGCCGGGACGGGGTGGCCTTTCCCCTGCATTACGAGGCGTCGCCCCTGCGCGACACCGACGGCAAGGCCGTGGGGGCCATCGCCGTGATGATCGACCTGACCCAGGAGGAGGAGGACAAGGTCCGCATCGAAACCCAGCGCCGCAACCTGCTGGAGGTGGCCGAAGAGGTGACCGGGGTGGCCCGCGCCCTGTCCGACGCGGCCGGAGAGCTTTCCGTGCGCATGGGCGAACTGGCCCGCAACGTGGTGGAATCCACCGACGAGACGGCCCAGGTGGCCACGGCCATGGACGAGATGAACGCCACGGTCATGGAGGTGACCCGCAACGCTTCGGCCACGGCCGAGGCGGCGGACCTGGCCAACCACGAGGCGCAGCAGGGCGGGGCGGAGATGCAGGCCACCGTGTCCGAAACCCGCCAGGTGGCCGAACGGGCCGCCGGGCTTGCCGCGTCGCTCAACGACCTGGCGGCGCGGGCCGACAACATCGGCCGGGTCATCGACGTGATCAACGAAATCGCGGACCAGACCAACCTGCTGGCGCTGAACGCGGCCATCGAGGCGGCCAGGGCCGGTGACGCCGGGCGCGGCTTTGCCGTGGTGGCCGACGAGGTGCGCAAGCTGGCCGAAAAGACCATGACCGCCACCAAGGAAGTGGAGCGCGCCATCGAGGACATCCAGGCGGGCACGGCCCAGGCTGTGGACGAAATGACCCGCACGCGCGGCCAGGTGGAGACCACGGCGGACAAGGCCGAGGGCACCGGCGAGGCGCTGGGGCGCATCGTGCGGCGCGCCGTGAGCATTGCCGACATGGTGCGCAACATCGCCACCGCGTCGGAACAGCAGTCGGCCACCAGCGACGAGATCAACCGCAACGTCACGCGCATCAACGACCTGTCGCGCGACATCGCCGACCGCATCCGCACCGCCGAGGCGTCCATCCACGAGGTGTCCGGCATGGCCCAGCGGCTGGGGCAGCTGGTGGAGCGCTTCCGCCAGTAGGGCCCTGCCACCGGGGGGAGGGTGCCCCCGGAATTTCGCGCAATCTTTCCGTCGGTTCGCGGAGAATGATTGAACAGTCCACCGACCTGATGTATAGGTGGCAGTACCGCATGTTCCCTCCGCCCCATCGAACGACCCGCCCGGCGGGCTCCCCGGAACGGAGGACGCGCGGGAGCAACGAGACACACTGGCCCGCCACCGGCGCGGGCGACCGGCGCCGCACGAACATCACACGGCCGATACAGGCCCAAAAGGTCCTTCAAGGAGGCATTCCGTGCCGAACATGCTCGAAGTCTACAAATGTATTCACTGTGGCAACATCGTCGAAGTGCTGCACGGCGGCGGCAGCGAACTGGTCTGCTGCGGCGAGCCCATGAAGTTCATGAAGGAAGGCACCAGCGACGGGGCCAAGGAAAAGCACGTGCCGGTCATCGAAAAGACCGCCACCGGCTACAAGGTGAAGGTCGGCTCCGTGGCCCACCCCATGGAGGAAACCCACTGGATCGAGTGGATCGAACTCATCGCCGACGGCCGCAGCTACACCAGGTTCCTGAAGCCCGGAGACGCCCCCGAGGCCGAATTCTGCATCCAGGCCACCGAAGTGACCGCCCGCGAATACTGCAACCTGCACGGGCACTGGAAGGCGTAACCCCGCCCCGGATGTCCCCCCAGGAGCCCCCCAGGCGGGCGACCGCCCCTGCCCCAACCGGCGGCGTCAGGCCGCCATGCAACCACCCGACAACGAGGACCGAATCATGAAGAAGTACGTCTGCACCGTCTGCGGCTACGAGTACGATCCCGCCGAAGGCGACCCCGACAACGGCGTGAAGCCCGGCACCGCCTTCGAAGACGTGCCCGCCGACTGGGTGTGCCCCATCTGCGGCGCGCCCAAGTCCGAATTCGAACCCGCCTAGGGCGTTTCGGCTCACGGCCACCGGGGGAGGCCGCGCCGCCGCTGGCGGTGCGCCTCCCCTTTCCGTCCGCGCGGCCCGCGCGGTCTGGGCGGTCTGGGCGGTTCGGGCCGCGCGCCATGCGCCGCCCCCTTGCCCCACCCACGGAATTTCCTTACTCCTTTGGACAACCCTCTTGCGCATGCTCGCCGGCATGCCGCGCCCCCGCGCACACCCACCGCACCCGCATCGCGAGGTAGAACATGCACGCCCTGGAAATAAAGAAGGACATCCACTGGGTCGGCGTCGTCGACCACAACAGCCGCGACTTCCACGGCTATTCGCTGTCGCCGCAGGGCACCACGTACAACGCCTACGTGGTGATGGACGAAAAGGTCACCCTGTTCGACACGGTGAAGCACGAATTCCTGCCCACCATGCTCTGCCGCCTGTCCCAGGTGGTGGAGCCGGAGAAGATCGACTACATCGTCTGCAACCACCTGGAGCCCGACCACGCCGGAGCCCTGGCCGACATGGTGGCCCGCTGCAAGCCCGAGAAGATCTTCTGCTCGCCCATGGGCCTGAAGGCCATGGAGGCCCACTTCGACATCACCGGCTGGCCCGTGCAGGTGGTGAAGACGGGCGACTCCATCAGCCTCGGCAAGCGCACCGTGACCTTCGTGGAAACGCGCATGCTGCACTGGCCCGACAGCATGGTGTCGTACATTCCCCAGGACAAGCTGCTGATCTGCAACGACGCCTTCGGCCAGAACATCGCCAGCACAGAACGCTACGCCGACGAAATAGACCGCTCCGCGCTGCTGCACGCCATGAAGGAGTACTACCACAACATCGTGCTGCCCTTCTCGCCCATCGTGCTGAAGACGCTGGACGCCATCGCGGAACTGAAGCTGGACATCGACATGCTGGCCCCGGACCACGGGCTGATCTTCCGGGGGTACGACGAAGTGCAGTTCGCCTTCGACACCTACCGCCGCTACGCCGAGCAGAAGCCGCAGAAGCGCGCCGTCATCGTGTTCGACACCATGTGGCACTCCACCGAAAAGATGGCCAGCGCCATCGCCGACGGGCTGGAGGCGGGCGGCGTGCCCACCCGCATCATGTGGCTGAAGGCCAACCACCACAGCGCCGTGATGACCGAAGTGGCCGACTGCGGCGCGGTGATCGTGGGTTCGCCCACCCACAACAACGGCATCCTGCCCGAAGTGGCCAAGATGCTCACCTACATGAAGGGCCTGCGTCCGCTGAACCGCATCGGCGCGGCGTTCGGCTCGTTCGGCTGGTCCGGCGAGTCGGTGAAGGTCATCGGCGAATGGCTGGAATCCATGGGCATGGAACTGCCCGCCGCACCGGTGAAGGTGAAGCACGTGCCCACCCACGACACCTACGAGAAGTGCTTCGAGCTGGGCAAGACCGTGGCCGCGGCGCTTACCGCCAAGTGCGGGGGGTAGGGACTGTTTCCAACTTGTCTTTTCGCCCGTTGGCGTCGTCAAACTTCGCCTGCCATGGCTTTGCTGTCCTTATCCGTAAGACTCGCGTTGCGCGCTCGCCTAACGGCTAAGGCTCGGTCGAATACGATAAGAGTATGCGTTGCGGTCCTCATCCGTAAGGCTCGAAGACTCGCCAACGGCTGAGGCACTCCCTCATGGCAGGCTTGTTTTCCTCGCCAACGAACGAAAATCCTAATTTGGAAACAGCCCCTAGGGGGAGAAAGAACGGCGGCGTGGTTCGTATCGACCCGGTCACGCTGCCCGGAAGAAGCCGGGTTGACGCCATGATGACACACGGGGAAGGGTCGCGAGGCCCTTCCCCTTTTCCGTTCACCCATCCCGGCGGGTCACGCCCCGTAAAGCCGACCGGGAAGATGCCGTGTCAGTACCCCGTGCCACGGTCACCAAGACGGAACTTTTCGTGCCTCTGTTGCCCCACCCCGGCCTTTTCGCCACAGTCGGGCCATGGATTTCCTTTCCGCCCTGTTCCCACAGTCCCCCCTGTTCGCGGCGGACACGCTGAGGGTTTCCGTCATCCTGCTCACGCTGAAGGTGGCGGGCATCGCCACGGTGGTGTCCTCGGTGCTCGGAATCCTGACGGCGTGGTGCATCGCCCGCCGCCCCTTTCCCGGCCGCACCTGGGTGGACGCCCTGTGCGCCCTGCCGCTGGTGCTGCCGCCCACGGTCATCGGCTACTACCTCATCCTGCTGGTGGGACGGCGCGGCCTGCTGGGGCCGTGGCTGGCCGAATTCGGCATCAACCTGATGTTCTCGTGGGAGGGTGCGGTGGTGGCGGCCACGGTGGTGGTCTTTCCGCTCATCTACAAGTCCGCCCGCGCCGCGCTGGAAGCCGTGGACCACAACCTCGAAAATGCGGCCCGCACCCTGGGCGCGTCGGAATGGAAGGTGTTCCTGCGCGTCTCGCTGCCTCTCGCGTGGCGCGGCATCCTGGCCGGGGTCATGCTGGCCTTCGCGCGCGGCATGGGCGAGTTCGGGGCCACGCTGATGATCGCGGGCAACCTGCCCGGCCGCACCCAGACCCTGTCGCTGGCCATCTATTCCGCCTTCCAGGCCGGGGACGACGCGCAGGCGCTGGCGCTGGTCATCGTCACCTCGCTGTTGTGCATGGGCGTGCTGATACTGGCGGACAAGCTGGCCACCGGCGGTCTTTCCTTCGGCAGGGGGGCGTGATGATCGACGTCGCCATCACCCATCGCCTGCCCCCGGCCCGTGGGGCCAAGGGCAAGGGCTTCAAGATCGACGTGTCCTTCGCCACCGAAGACCGCACCCTGGTGCTGTTCGGCCATTCCGGCTCGGGCAAGACCCTGACCCTGCAAGCCATCGCCGGGCTGATGCGCCCCCGCGAAGGACGCATCGTCATCAACGGGGCCACTCTGCTGGACACGGCGGCGGGCATCGACATTCCCGCGCGCGACCGGGGCATCGGCTACGTGTTCCAGGACTACGCCCTGTTCCCGCATCTTTCGGTGCGCAAGAACGTGGAGTTCGGCCTGGGGGCCGGGCGGCGGGCTTCCGTGGCCGGGAATGAAGACAGGGCCATGACCGGCGGCGCGAGCGGCAAACAGCGCGTGGACGAACTGCTGGAACTGTTCGAGATAGACCACGTGGCGCAAAACCTGCCGGGCAACATTTCCGGCGGGCAGCGCCAGCGCACCGCGCTGGCCCGCGCCCTGGCGACGAGCCCGCGCGCGTTGCTGCTGGACGAGCCGTTCTCCGCCCTGGACCCGCTGCTGCGGGTGCGCATGCGCAAGGAATTCACCCGGCTGTTCGCGCACTTCGACATTCCGGCCATCATCATCACCCACGACCCGGACCCCTGGTGCTGTACGAGGACGGCCGCATCCGCCACCGCCTGAACTTCCGCGAACTGCGCGCGGAAGGAAAACCGGCGCTAGGGCTGCTGATGACGTTGATGGGGTAGCACCCCGTCCGGCCTCCACGTTTCCGTCCACTGTTCCCGTCCGGCCATGCGCGTCAACATGGCCGGGCGGGCATCCCCACCCGGCGCGCTGCCTCGCGCGTCCGGTTTCGCACGGGCCTTCGGGCACCACCCGTCGTCCGCCCGTCCGCCCCTCCATGTGAAAGCGCCGCCATCCCCGCAAGGACGGCGGCGCTTTCCGCAGGCGGGCGGCGTTGCGCCCCCGGATACGGCATGCGTCGCGCTACTCCACGTTCAGGATCACCGAAAATGCCTTGAACATCACCAGGATGTCGGTGCCCGGCTCCAGGTCCAGCGCCTTCACGCTTTCCACGGTCAGCAGGGCGCACACGGTGGTGCCCTCGGGCAGGTCCACCACCACCTCGGCGGCGATTTCGGAAAGGTTCACCCGCGCCACCTTGCCCGCGTAGCGGTTGCGGGCGCTGGTCTTCAGCCGGTTTTCCTCGCGGGCCAGGATCACCCACGGGGCCTTCACCGTGGCGGTCATCACCTTGCCGGTGCCCACGCCAAGGTTCTGGGCGCTTTCCTCGGTGATCACCGAAACCACCTTCAGGCCGCTGTTGGTGGTCAGTTCCACCTCCACGAGCAGCCCGTCCTTGACGACGGACGTCACCCTGCCGGTGAACGCGTTGCGCGCGCTGGTCTTCATCCTGGTCTCCTTGTTCAGGTAATGATGCACGATACGCCGTACGTCATCATCTGAAAAGCGCAGGTAGTTGGCCGTCTGGTTCATGCTCTGATGGCCCAGGATGCCCTGCACGATCTTCAGCGGCACGCCGCCGCGCAGCAGTTCCACGGCCCGCGAATGCCGGATGACGCGCGGGTTCAGGTATTCCTTGGGGATGGAGCATTCCGCCGCGCGCTCGTAGAACTTGCGGCGCACGTAGCCCTGGTCCATGCGGAAGACCCGCCCGCGCAGGCCGAACATCATGGGATCGTCCAGCACCCGCTGCACCTCGCGCATGACCGGCCCCGGCAGCTGGATTTCGCGCCCGCCGTGGCCGCGCACGATGGCCAGCTGGCGCACCGGGTCGAGGTCGGCGGTGTCGTCCAGGGCCAGCGCCTCGCCAAGGCGCAGCGCGCCGTGGCGCATCATCAGGAAGGCCACCCACAGCCGCCCGCGCGAACGGCGCTGCACCGGCGTGGCGGCCGCGCCGAACCAGGCGTGGAAGGTGGCCGTCAGTTCGTCGAGCTGTTCGGAGGTAAGGTGCTTGACCCCTTCCGGCACCTCGAAGCTCTGGGCCGGGCAGGGAACATCCTTTGTCCCCTGCGGCGCGGGCGGGGGATACGGCGCTTCGCCCCCGCGCCGGGCGGCCCCGCGCGGGCAGGCGGCGCCGCCACCCGTGCCCGGCGCGCCGGACAATGCGGTGACGATGGAATGCAGCGTTTCCGCGCCAAAGCCGTCCGCGCCCGCATGAGAGCCGCCGGATATGCCGGACGGGCCGGACGGGCCGCCTTGCAGGCGCGCCTCCAGTTCCCGCTCGATGCAGGCCCGCATCAGTTCCAGTTGTGTCTCGTCCAGTGCGCCGACGATTCCGGCCAAAGGAGCATGCATGGTCGATCTGCCTCCGCAGTGTCGTTGCCGCCGCCACCCTGCCGGAAGTTGTGGTCGGTTTTCGCCGGAAAGGAAATACAGTCACGAAAATACCAACCCAGGTGACCGTGTTGCGCGCCGTCCGGGCAGCGGCTACCCGGAATATGGAAGGAGCCCCGGTCGCACGTGCCTGCCGCGCCGGTGCCCCGACGAGGTCCGGCCCGGAATGCGCACCGGGCCGGCACCCCCGTGCCGCCTTTCTCCCCCCGGAACGCCCAACCGGCAGCCCTCCGGCCCCGTGG
>JALHHV010000018.1:24630-35614 GCA_022837365.1 Desulfovibrio sp.
GCACGGCCGCGCGCCTGCGCCTGCGCGAACTGTGCGGCGGCCCGCTGGCCCTGATGCTGGCCGGGCTGGGCGTGCCCCTGCTGTGGCCGGAACCGGAGGCCGGGGTGGCCCTGCTGGCCACGGCCGTGGCGCTGCGCCTGCTGCGCGGCCCCGCCGCCGCCCACGCCGCCCCCCGTCCCGCCCCGCATCTGGCAGACAACCCGGAAGCCCCGTGCATTTCCTACGCTCCGGTGGCCCACATGCGCACCCCGTTCACCGACGTGCGCGGCATGCCCATCCAGCCCGTGGGCGCGCGGGGCGTGGCGGGCAGCATCGACGTGCTGCCCGAATACGCCGATGGCCTCGCCGACATCGAAGGCTTCTCGCACCTGCTGGTCATCTACCACCTGCACCAATGCAAGGGCTTCACCCTGCGCGTGAAGCCCTTCCTGGACAACGACGAGCACGGCATCTTCGCCACCCGCTCGCCGCGCAGGCCCAATCCCATCGGCATTTCCGTCCTGCGGCTCACCGGCGTCACCGGCAACCGGCTGCACGTGGAAAACGTGGACATGCTGGACGGCACCCCGGTGCTGGACATCAAGCCGTACGTCCCCGCCTTCGACGTCTGGGACGCCGACAGGACGGGCTGGTTCGCCACCGTGGCGGACAACGCCGTGCAGTGCAGGGCCGACGACCGTTTCGCTCCCGCAGACACCATTCAACCTCAGACAGGAGGCGCCTCATGATTTCCGGTTTCCGTCCGTTCCGTACCGGCCGCAGCGTTCTTGCCGCACTGGCCCTCATGGCGCTGGTGTGCGCCCCCCTTGCCGCCCAGGCCGGCGAAATCACCGTGTCCGCCGCCGCCAGCCTGACCAACGCCTTCACCGACATCAAGGGCATGTTCGAAAAGGCCAACCCCGGCAGCAAGGTGCAGACCAACTTCGCCGCCTCCGGCCCGCTGCTGAAACAGATGCAGGAAGGCGCGCCGGTTGACGTGTTCGCCTCCGCCGACCAGGTCACCATGGACAAGGCCGTGGAAAGCAAGCTCATCGACGTGGCCACCCGCGTCGACTTCGTGTCCAACAGCCTGGTGCTCATCGTGCCCTCCGACTCCAAGCTGGCCATCGCGTCCGTGGACGACCTGAAGAAGGCCGACGTGCACCGCATCGCCGTGGGCAACCCCGACTCCGTGCCCGTGGGCCGCTACACCAAGGCCGCGCTGACCGCCGCCGGGTCGTGGGACGCCATTTCCGGCAAGGCCGTGCTGGCCGAAAGCGTGCGCCAGGCCCTGGACTACGTGTCGCGCGGCGAGGCCGAAGCGGGCTTCGTGTACATGACCGACGCCAAGATCGCGGGCGACAAGGTGAAGGTGGTGGCCACCGTCAAGGGCCACGCCCCCATCACCTACCCCATCGCCGTCCTGTCCGGCTCCAAGGACAAGGCCACCGCGGCCGCGTTCATCAAGTTCGTGACCGGCCCCGAAGGCATGGCCGTGCTCGACAAGTACGGCTTCGGCAAGCCGTAGCGTCGGCCATCTGGCCGACGCCCGTTGTGCGTTGCGCCCCGTGCGCCTCCTGCGACAGACCCAGCGCCTCGAACCGGCGGGGCATGGCGCTGCGGCCCCTCGGACGGAACGGGGCGGGGCGGGATGCGGCGGTCCGCAGGCTACGGTTCGCGGTACACGGCCCGGCGGGGCCGCACCTCAACCGGCGCGGATGTTGCCGTCACCCGGCCTGCGCGCACCACTGGCGGGCAAGGGCCGCGTACATGTCCGTTGCGGCGCGGATCTGCGCGGTCTCCGCGAATTCGTCGGTGCGGTGGGCCAGGGCCGGGTCTCCGGGGCCCAGGATCAGCACGGGGGCGTCCGGCAGGGCCGTGCGCAGCGCCGCCGCGTCGGTGAAGAACTGCACGCTCTCGATGCCGGGCGGGGCATCCAGGTATTCCGCCAGCAGACCGAAGGCCCGGCGCACCCAGGGGTGGTCCGGTTCGGTCCACACGGCGGGGATGTCCAGCAGCACGCCCATCTCGACCTCCTCCCCCGGCTCCCCCGGCTCCCCCGGCCCCCCCGGTCCGGATGTCGATGCGCAGGGTGGCCCTGTCCGGCACGGAGTTGGTGTTCTGCCCGGCGTGCAGGGTGTTCACGCTGCACGTCCAGCCGCCCAGGTAGGGATGCGGCGGGGCGCCGAAATCCAGCGCGCGGATGCGGGCCACGGCGTCCACGGCCTTGTACAGGGCGTTGTCGCCAAGCTCGGGCATGGAGCCGTGCGCGGTCCGGCCCGTGAACCCGCACTCCAGCCACAGCGCGCCCTTGTGCCCCAGCAGCGGCCGGTTGCGGGTGGGCTCGCACACCACCACCGCGCCCACCCGCCTCAGCAGGTCCAGCAGAGCCGGGTCGCGCACCACGTGGAACGAGCCCTCGCAGCCGGTTTCCTCGCCGCCGAACACGCACAGGACCATGTCCGACCGCGCATCCTCCCCGGCCATGCGCAGGGCCGCCGCGCACATGGCCGCGATGCCCGACTTCATGTCGCTGGCCCCGCGCCCGTACAGCCTGCCCTCGCGCTCCTCCCCGCCCAGGGGCGGCACGCTCCAGGGGGCCGTGCCCAGGGGCACGGTGTCGATGTGTCCGGCGAAGCACAGGGCCGGGCCGGGCCGCGTGCCGGGCAGGCGCGCCACCAAGCTGGCGCGCCCCGTCGTGACCGTCCCGCCCTGTGCGGGCGCGAAGGCGTCCATGGTCACGGCGAACCCGGCGGGGGCAAGGATGCCCGCAAGGTGACGCAGGGCCATCTCCTCGCCGCCGGGCGGGTTGGTGGTGTCGTACCGGATGAGTTCCGCCGCCAGGCGCACCGGATCCGCCGCGTGCATGCTAGCCCCCGTACACCATGAAGTGGGCTTCGGTGGGGGCGCGGGCCTCGCCGTTGATGGGCACGATGTCCTGCGGACAGGCGGACATGACCACCACGCAGTCGAAGGCCGCTTCGAGCACCACGTAATCGCCCGCCTTGGACACCGGGGGCAGCCATTCGATGTGGTTGTCCGTGGCCGGGGTGTTCATCCACAGGTTCAGCGGGCTGGGGCAGGTGGGCGCGGCAAGGCCCAGCCGGGCCAGGGCGGCGTACATATTGTCCTGGCAGTTGTCGTGGTATTCCGCGACGCCGAGGCCGATGTAGCGGTAGATGTCGCACGCGGCGATGAGGGTGTCGTGCACGCCCGGCGAAGTGTCCTCCAGAAAGCGCAGCATGGTGCGGCGGCGGTTGGACACCAGGTCGTCGCCGGCGGCGGGGATGACCTTGTCCAGATACGCGCGGGTGTGCTGCATGGACAGATATTCGCTCATGTCGCGGACGTTGAACGCCCAGGTATCCACGATCTGCTGGCCGTGGGTGTTCACGATCCTGATGCGCTGCCCGGCCTTGAGCGGCGCGGCCATGCCGCTGCGCGCGGGAATGGCGACGAGTTCCGAAGACGTGGCCATGACTGGCTCCTTGGTTTGAAGGTTTTGGAACATCTAGGCGTTGCGCCTGTTCCAGCCGCTCAGGAAGGCTCCCAGCCGGGGGCTTTTCGGGGCGTTGAACAATTCAGCGGGGGGCCCTTCCTCCACCACCTGGCCCCCTTCGAGAAAATAGACGCGATCGGCCACCTCGGCGGCGAAGCCCATCTCGTGGGTGACCACCACCATGGTCATGCCCTCGGCCGCCAGCGAGCGCATGACCTCCAGCACGTCGCCCACCAGTTCCGGGTCCAGGGCCGAGGTGGGTTCGTCGAACAGCATGATGGAAGGCTCCATGGCCAGGGCGCGGGCAATGGCCACACGCTGCTGCTGGCCGCCGGAAAGATTGGCCGGGTAGCTGTCCAGCTTGTCGGCCAGGCCCACCTTTTCCAGCATGGCCGTGCCCAGGGCCTCTGCCTGGGCGCGGCTCTTGCCGCGCACGGAGACGAGCGCCTCGGTCACGTTGTCCTGCGCACTCATGTGCGGCCACAGGTTGAACTGCTGGAAAACCATGCCGAGGTCGCGCCGCGATTCGCGCAGCCGCGCGGGCGACGCCCTGCGGCGGTCCCGGCCGAAGACCTCCTCGTAGCCCATGAGTTCGCCGTTCACGCGCACCTCGCCCTCGTCGTAGGTCTCCAGCACGTTGATGCACCGCAACAGCGTGCTCTTGCCCGATCCGGACGGCCCGATGAGGCAGACCACCTCGGACGGGTACACGCGCAGATCGATGCCCCTGAGCACCTCGGTGCCGCCGAAACGCTTGCGCAACTTGCGTATCTCGATGATGGGGGGCAGGCTCGCGGCCTTCTTGCTCATGACGTTTTCCTCGACGGGTTGAGGTGCCGCGTCAGCCGCGCCTCCAGCGCCGCCCCGGCGGCGGAGAGCCCGGTGACCAGCAGCCAGTACAGCGCGGCCAGCACCAGCAGCGGTTCGGCGATGGTGAAGGTTTCGTTGATGATCCTGGAGGTCTGTTTGGTCAGTTCCGGCACGGTGATGATGGACAGCACGGCCGAATCCTTGATCAGGATGATGGACTGGTTCACCGCCGGGGGCAGCACCAGCGCGGCCATCTGCGGCAGTTCGATGCGCAGCAGCGCCCGCAGCGGCGGCATGCCCAGGCACGCGGCGGCCTCCAACTGGCCGCGCGGGATGGCCTCGAACCCGCTGCGGAAGATCTCCGCGAAATAGGCCCCGCCGTACAGGCCAAGGCCCACCACACCCGCCGCCTCGGGGTCCAAGGTGATGCCGATGCCGGGACCCGCGTAGTACAGCAGGAACAACTGGATGAGGATGGGCGAACCCCGGAAGAACTCCACGTAGACGCGGCACAGCGGCGCGGCCCGGCGCACGCGGGCGCGCAGCAGTTCCACCCCCAGCCCGACGGCCAGGCCCAGCAGAATGCTGGCCCCGCACAGGCGCACCGTGGTCCACAGCCCGGCCAGGATCACCGGCCAGTAGGCGTCCAGCACCGCGAAATCCAGGCCCGGCAGGCCAAGGCCGGCGGCGGTCATGCCGTCACCCTCCCCCGGCCCGCCAGCCGGGCGCGGACCATGCCGCCGAGGGCCGAGAGCCCCGTGTTCATGACCACGTACAGCAGCGCGGCGGTCAGGTAGATTTCCGTGGGCCGGTAGGTGGCGGCCACCACCTGCTGGCTGGCCCGCAGCAGTTCCACCACGGTGATGGCCGACGTGAGCGACGAATTCTTCAGCAGCATGATCAGCTCGTTGACCAGCGAGGGCAGTACCCGCACCAGCACCTGGGGGATCAGTATCCGCCGCAGGATGCGCCCCTCGCCCATGCCCAGCGCCCGCGCCGCCTCGGCCTGCCCGGGGGGGATGCTGGCGAATCCCCCCCGGTAGATTTCGGCCTGGAAGGCGCCGCTGTTCAGGCTGAGGGCGATGATGGCCGCGGCCACGGGAGGCAGTTCGATGCCCGCCAGCGGCAGCATGTAGAAGACGATGAGCAGCAACACCAGGATGGGGATGCCGCGCAGCGCGCTGATGAACGCCCGGGCGGCCCACGCCAGGGGGCGGCGGCGCGAGATGCGGCAAAGGCACACGGCCATGCCCACGCCCAGCCCCGCGACGATGGAGGCCAGCGAGACCCCCAGGGTCACGGCCGCGCCCTGGAGCAGGGCGGGCAGGTGGGCGACGGCGATGGAGAAATCGGGAACATGGCTCATGTGCGCTCTCCGGGCGGCTACTGCACGGGCACGGGCAGGGCGTCGGCCGGGACGGGCATTTCCATGCCGAACCACTTGTTCTGCAGTTCGCGCATCTTGCCGGACTCGTTGGCCTTGCGCAGGCCGGCGTCGAAGAAGGCGGCCAGCGAGGCCGAGGCGGCGTCCTTGCGGGCCGCCCACGAGAAGAACACCTTGGGGCCGAAGGGCGGGGTGATGATGCGGAAGGCGTCGGGGCGCTTCTTCACCGCGTCGGCCAGGTTGGGGAAGGACTGGGCCACGCCGTCCACGCGACCGGCGGCCAGGTCGGCGTAGGCTTCGTCGAAGGCCACGTACTCGCGCACCTGCTTCACCGGCGTGCCCTTGGCGGCCAGGGCGTCGGTCAGCCCCTTCAGGGCCTGCAACTGGGCGGACCCGGCCTGCGAGGCCACCGTCTTGCCCGCCACGCCCTCCGGCGTGGTGATGCCGGAATCGGCCCGCACCAGCATGGCCACGGTGGCGTCGGCGACGGGCAGGCTGAGCGCGTAACGGTCGAAGCGCTCCCTGGTGGCGGTGACCGAGGTGACCACGTAGTCGAACTTGCCTGCGGCAAGGCCGGGCAGGATGCCCTGCCACGGTACGTCCAGTCGCTTCACGCGCACGCCGGGCAGGTCGGCCATGACCAGGGCCAGCAGGTCGGCCGAATAGCCCACGATCTTGCCGTTCTCCACGAATTCGAAGGGCGGGAAGGCGGCTTCGGTGCCGATGACGATCTCGCCCCTGGCCTTGATGTCGGCCAGCAGATCGGCGCGGGCGCCGGTGGCGGACAGCAGCAGAAGGACGAGCGGGGCCACCAGCAGGGCCACGCGCTTCAGGCCGGAGCGGGTTCCAGTGAACAGCCGTGCCATGTCGATGCTCCTTGCGGTTGAGGATTGTCCCGAGGCAAGCAGCCTGCGGAAACTTGAACCGAAGGAGCATTTGTCGTGCCAAAAATTTCCTGAAAGGAAAATTATGAGATAAAACTTGGACTGGCGCGAGGTTCACCCATGGCCGGGTAAACGCGAAGGGAAAACGACACGACGAGAGATGTGCTTATTTTTACGAATTTGATATTTTTTGAATGGCATATTTTACAAAAATGCTCTTATATGACCTGTCCAAGGGAGCAAACCAGCCCCCCGCCGTGCGGCAATGGACATGCCACAACGCGTCAGCCGCGCACCCCGCAGGTTCGGGACGCGCGGCTGACGCGACGCAAGACACCGGAGTTGACGGAGCTTGTCGCAAGGTATGGCGTGGGGGGATGCCGCTAGAAGGTAGGGGGCGTGTTGGCCCAGATGACGCGGGCCGTGGCCGCGCCGGGGTTGCGGAAGGCGTGCGGCAGGGCGGAATCGAAAAAGAAGGAATCCCCTTCCTTCAGCAGGTGCGCCTGGCCCTCCACGGTCAGTTCCAGTTCGCCTTCCAGCACGTAGCCCACCTCTTCGCCCTCGTGGCTGATGGTGCCGTTGGTGGAGCCGCCGGGCTCCACGATATGGATGTGCGCCTGCAACACATGCCCCGGCTGGTGCGGGGAAAGATATTCAAGAATTATCCCCCGGCCCTCGCCGCCCACCAGTTGGGCTAGGTGCCGCTCGCCCTTGCGCTGCACCACGCCGCCCCGGGGTTCCGGCAGGAACAACGACCCCATGTTGGTGTCCAGCGCGCGCGAGATGTTGTGCAGCACGTTGATCGAGGGGTTGCCCTTGCCGTTCTCCACCTTGGAAAGCATGCTTTCCGAGCAGCCCGCCTTGTCGGCCAGTTCGCGCAGGGTCATGCCGCGCGCCTTGCGCAGCATGCGAATCTGCACGCCGAGGATGTTCTTTTCGTTCATGCGCACTCCTTCTCCACGAGGGACAGTACGCGTAAGTTTCTTGTCATTCAAGTTTTGAGTCAAACTTTCCTGAAATTGTCATTCCCGTTCCGGAACACCAACCGGGACCGGAGAGCAGTCAAGTTGCCATCCATATCATGCCCGGCGGAGGGGGCAGGGCCGCCGACCAATGCCCCCGCCGCCCGCAAACCGGCCCGCACCGCCAACTTGCCGCTGCCATGCATTTTTTGCTGACAGTTTCTTCGCAACCATGCTAGATTACGCACACTCCCTCCGCCAGCACATGTAAGAATTCTTCCACCATGTTTGCATATTGGCGGAGAAGTGGTAGTAGCAACCATTATCGCTTGATGCACTCACGCTGCCCTGCGTTCGGCGGACGCAGACCGGGCGGCGCGCCAGTTTCACCGTTTAACCTTGCCGGGCTTCCGGGCGGCCACACCGCAGGACCCGCGAAGGGGGAAAGCATGGATGTCGTCATGCTGTCACGGCTGCAGTTCGCGGTGGCCGTCTTCTTCCATTTCATCTTCGTGCCGCTGACACTGGGCCTTTCGGTGCTCATCGCGGTCATGCAGACCATCTACTACCGCACTGGCAACGAAACCTATAAACGCATGGCCAAGTTCTGGGGCAAGCTGTTCCTGATCAACTTCACCCTGGGCGTGGTCACGGGCATCACCCTGGAATTCCAGTTCGGCACCAACTGGTCGCGCTACTCGGAATACGTGGGCGACATCTTCGGCTCGCTGCTGGCCATAGAGGCCACCCTGGCCTTCTTCCTGGAATCCACCTTCCTGGCCGTGTGGGTGTTCGGCTGGGAGCGGGTGTCGAAAAAAGTGCACCTGTTCGCCATCTGGGCCGTGGCCTTCGCCTCCAACCTTTCCGGCCTGTGGATCATCCTGGCCAACGGCTGGATGCAGAACCCCGTGGGCTACGTGATCCGCAACAACCGAGCGGAACTGGACAATTTCCTCACCGTGCTCAGCAACCCCTACGCATGGGGCCAGTTCTTCCACAACCTGTTCGCCGCGTGGATGCTGGCGGGCTTCTTCGTGTTGGGCATCTCGGCCTGGCACCTGCTGCGCCGCAACGAAGAAGACTTCTTCAACCGCTCGTTCAAGCTGGCGGCCGGGTTCACAACCCAGAAGTCCGCGCCCATGTACCTGCTGGCCGTGCCTGACGAAAGCGCGGAAGGCAACGCCATCCAGGTCTTCGGCATTCCCGGCGTGCTCAGCCTGCTGGCCTTCAACGATCCCTCGGCCGAAGTGAAGGGCCTGAAGGACTTCCCCAAGGAAGACCGCCCGCCCGTGCTGCTGACCTTCCTGAACTTCCGCGTGATGGTGGGCCTTGGCACGCTGTTCCCGCTGCTGGCGGGGGCCGCCTTCCTGTTCCGCAACCGGTTGCAGGACAAGCCGTGGCTGCTGAAAGCGCTGCCGTGGGCCATCCCCCTGCCGTACATCGCCATCATGGCCGGGTGGGCCGTGGCCGAAATCGGCCGCCAGCCGTGGATCGTCTACGGCATGATGCGCACCACCGACGCGGTGTCGCCGGTGCCCGCCTCGTCGGTTGCCGTCTCGCTGCTGGCGTTCGGGGCGGTGTACACGCTGCTGGGCGTGCTCGACATCTACCTGCTTCGCAAGTACGCACGCAAAGGCCCCGCCGCCTAGCCCGCACGACGTGCCGCATGGCCGCATGAACCGCTAACCGAGAGGATCGGAAACATGTTGGAGACAATCTGGTTCGTCCTGTGGGGCCTGTTGTGGGCCATATACTTCGTCCTTGACGGCTTCGACTTCGGCATGGGCACCCTGCTGCCCTTCGCCGCGCGCACCGAGGCCGAGCGCCGCACCATCTACAACGCCGCCGGTCCGTTCTGGGACGGCAACGAGGTGTGGCTGATCACCGCGGGCGGCGTGACCTTCGCCGCGTTCCCCAAGGCGTACGCGGTGATGTTCAGCGCGCTGTACGCGCCGCTGCTGATCCTGCTCTTCGCGCTGATCTTCCGCGCGGTGTCCTTCGAGTTCCGCAACAAGATCGACAGCCCCGGCTGGCGCAAGGTGTGGGACGCGTTCCAGTTCCTGGGCAACTTCCTGCCCGCGCTGCTGTTCGGCGTGGCCTTCGCCAACCTGTTCATGGGCATTCCCGTCGACGGCGACGGCGTGTACCACGGCAACCTGCTGAAGCTGCTGAACCTCTACGGCCTGCTGGGCGGCGTATTCTTCGTGCTGATGTTCGCCCTGCACGGCGCGCTGTGGATGGGCATCAAGTCCACCGGCGAACTGCACGATCGGGCCGTGGCCCTGGCGCGCGGCATCTGGCCGCTGCTGCTGTGCGCCGCGCTGGCCTTCCTGGCGGCCACCGCCGTGTACACCAACCTGTACGGCAACTACCTGCGGGTGCCGCCGCTGCTGGTGTTCCCCATCCTGGCCGTGGCCTCGCTGCTGACCTCCCGGTTCTTCATCGCCTCCAACTCGGTGGGCATGGCCTGGGTGTGCAACGCGGTGTTCATCGTCTGCGTGACCTTCTTCGGGGTGTTCGGCATGTACCCGGCGCTGTTGCCGTCGAGCATGGACCCGGCCTTCAGCGTCACCATCGCCAATGGCGCGTCCAGCCCGCTGACGCTGAAGATCATGCTCACCGTGGTGGTGATCTTCGTGCCCCTCGTGCTGGCGTACCAGGGCTGGGTGTACTCCGTGTTCACCCACAAGATCACCGACGAAGACCTGGAAGACGAGCACGCCTACTAGGCGGTGTGCGGACGGATTCCGTGCCGCCGGAAACGACGGCGGAACGACAAACGACAAGGGAGGCCCCATGGGGCCTCCCTTGTGCGTTGCGCGTGCGCGCGGAGCCTAACGGCTGGCGGAGTGAAGACGGACGGCCTGCGCCCCGCCCCCGCGTGCCCGCCGCGCGCTAGACGCTGATGCTCACCCCGGCGGCGCCGCCGGACGAGCCGGAACCGCCGTTCTCGAGTTCCGCCTTCTGCTTGGTCAGTTCCATCAACTGGCTCTGGAGCATGGTGATTTCCGACATCTTCAGCGCCACCTGCTGCTGCTTCTGTTCGGCGTCCATGCCGCCATCCTGCTGGATCTCGGAAAGCTCCTGCTGCTTTGCCCTGATCTGTTCCTGCAACTTCTGGATCTGCTCCTTGAGCGAGGCCAGCTTGTCGTCCGAGTCCGATTTCTCGGTGGACTGCGTGCCGCCCGCGCCGCTGGACTTCATCCCCTCCGCCTTCCGCCGCCCTTCGTCCGAGATGGTCACGGTGTCGCCGCCGCTCTCCCCGTCCACGGTGGACGCGGTGCGCAGCGTGCCCGTGCGTTCCGTGCCCGCCTGCACTTGCAGGGTGGTGTAGGCGATGCCGACCTGGGTTCCGTCCGGTGCTTCGACCATGGGGCCT
Organism: Desulfovibrio sp.; assembly: GCA_022837365.1. Classification (GTDB taxonomy): domain Bacteria; phylum Desulfobacterota; class Desulfovibrionia; order Desulfovibrionales; family Desulfovibrionaceae; genus Cupidesulfovibrio. The sequence goes on from JALHHV010000018.1 coordinate 35,528, forward strand.
CCTTCCGCGCGGATGCGCGACCTTCAGTCCACCTATCGGCGCAGCACATGAAGAGTTTACGGCACGCACTCACATTTCATTGCACCA